>CAKZYM010000779.1 GCA_937884685.1 uncultured Calothrix sp. | reverse complement strand
CGACTAACAACTAACCACTAACAACTATCTAAATCTACTAATCTAAATTTTTTAAATCTTCTATGCTGCTAAATTTTCCCTTACTACACCAACCAACTCTTTTGTCCAGTGATTAGCAAGCTCAGCAGCTTCTGCTTCCACCATAACTCGGATTAAAGGCTCGGTACCGGAAGCACGAACTAATACCCTTCCAGCATCACCCATTGCAACTTCAGCACGAGAAATAGCTTGTTGCAAAGGTTGACATTCTTTCCAACCCACGCGCTTTTCTCTATCTTCTACCCGCACGTTATGCAATAGCTGGGGATAAGTAGTAAAGCTTTGATTTACCATTTCCGATAAAGGTACATTCGCTTGATGTACCAAAGCAGCTATGTGCAAAGCTGTTAACAAACCGTCTCCAGTTATACCGTAGTGACGGCACAAAATATGACCCGACTGTTCTCCACCAAGCATTCCACCAGCCCGCAGCATTTCTGCCTGTACGTGTTGGTCTCCAACTGCGGTACGTGTAAATTTACCACCGATTTTGTTCCAAGCTCTTTCAAAGCCTAGATTAGCCATCACCGTAGAAACAATCAAGTTATCCGGCAATTCTTGCTTCTGCTGTAAGGATTTTCCCCACAGATAAAGAATGTAATCACCGTTTATCTCTCTTCCGGTGTTGTCTACTGCTAATACTCTGTCTGCATCACCATCAAATGCAAATCCTAAGTCGGCGTTATTCTCTTTTACCGCTGCTTGCAATAAACCTAAATGGGTAGAACCGCAACCAACATTAATCCGGTTTCCATCTGCTTGATTGTGCAGAGAAATAACTTCTGCACCTAATTCCTTGAATACAGAAGGTGCTAAGCCAACCGCTGCTCCAAATGCTAAATCTAAAACAACCTTCATCCCTTGAAGATTAATATTTCCATGTAGCGGCTGCTTCAATATTTGAGCATATTCCGATATCATGTCCGGACGCGAATAATGCCGTCCGCAATTACTAATACTCACCGCAGGTGATGCTTGACCGCGCAAACCCGCTTCGATTTCTTTCTGTAAATCTTTGGATAGCTTGATACCATCTGCACCAAAAATTTTGATTCCGTTATCTTCTGGTGGGTTATGGCTCGCAGAAATCATTACTCCACCCACAGCATCTGTAATGCTGCTCAGATAAGCTACGCAAGGAGTAGGACACAGACCCAAATACCATACCTCCAACCCTGCTGCTGTTAAACCAGCACTCAGAGCCATTGCCAGCATATCGCTAGAATTACGAGAATCTTGACCCAATATTACGGGACCGGCATTTTCCGCACGACTACGCAATACAATACCCGTCCAGAAACCGACCTGTAACGCTAGAGGGGCACTCAACAATTCGCCTACTCTTCCACGAATACCGTCTGTTCCAAACAAAGGAGATTTAGGTAAAACTAAGGAATTTTTTCCAAAACCACTCGCTGTTATCTTTTTCCATCCATTGGTTTCCGAAGCAGAATCCTCAAGAAGGTTTCCGTGGTTTCGAGTTATAAATGATACCATAACTTAAATCACTCCACACACTCACACTGGAGAATAACACTTTATACTTGATTGAACAATTCCCATTGAATACGTTTTCATCAGGATTTTTGACTCAATATTTTGACTTTTCTCTTTATAAATTTATTCTAATTTAGACTGTTTTGAGCGAACCTACTTATAAATAACATCAAGCAGATATAAAGATTTCATCAAGTCAGTATTATCCCTGGTAGTATGTAAAACCTATTTAAATGGTTATTAAAGTAAACTTAAAGCTATTTTCATCTCATCAATATAATTACTATACTTGATGCTCTTCATATATTTAAAAGCTGATTTTCTTTTAAACTAATACATCAATTATTTGTCATTTTTAATAGCAGGATTAATACATATATCTAAGTAAAAAAAAATACTATTTTCTTTGATTATTAGCAAATTAGATAGTAAACATAAATATCGCAGCTTTATATTATGCAACAAAAGTTAATGTATGTTTAGAATTATTTCAATTTTAATAATTCCTGTATCCCAGTGTAAAAGCAGACTTAGCCGATATGCTTAAGAAATTTTAATAGAAATTATCATCAATTAGCTCTAATGTTACTTTTTAGTAGTTATTCTGAGTATGATCCGATATGTATGAAAGAAGTGAGTATAGATTGTGAGGTGGCGAATTGTTACAGGTAAATTGGGATTAGGGGCATTATCCCTATCACGATTCATCTGAAATAGCCTTCTAGACATCTACAGGCTTTTACTTCCATGCAAAACTTCATACCTGGAAATAGCGCTGTTTAGTTAACCTTTTTATTGTTGAGAAATTTAGCATGAGTAGCAATTTAGCAACCAAATTACGTGTAGGCACCAAAAAAGCCCACACAATGGCAGAAAACGTTGGTTTTGTTAAGTGCTTTTTAAAAGGAGTCGTTGAAAAAAATTCTTATCGTAAATTAGTTGGTAACTTTTACTTCGCTTACACAGCGATGGAAGAAGAATTAGAAAAACACAGCAACCACCCAGTTGTTTCTAAAATCGATTTTAAGGAACTTTACAGACAGCGCAGCTTGGAGCAAGACCTCAGTTATTATTACGGTGCTAACTGGAGAGAACAAATTAAGCTATCACCTGCTGGTCAAGAATATGTAAATCGCATCCGCGAAGTATCGGAAAAAGAACCCGAATTATTAGTAGCGCATTCCTATACTCGTTACTTGGGTGACTTATCCGGGGGACAAATTTTGAAAAACATTGCTCAAACAGCGATGAACCTCAGCGACGGAGAAGGTACTGCTTTCTACGAATTCGATGAAATTGACGATGAAAAAGCATTTAAAACAAAATATCGTCAAGCATTAGATGAAATGCCCATCGACGAAGCAACAGCAGATAGAATCGTTGAAGAAGCAAACGCAGCTTTTGGAATGAACATGAAAATGTTCAACGAGTTAGAAGGTAACTTAATCAAAGCAATTGGACAAATGTTGTTCAATACCCTGACTCGTCGTCGCAATCGCGGTAGTAATGAAACCGAATTGGCAACTGCTGATTAAGATTAGAATTTAATCTTAAAATCTTAAATAACTAATTTTTAGGGGTAGTGTCTTTATGATTGCTGATGCAATGTATTTGTAATTATAAAGATATTGCCCCTAATTTGATTTTTTTAATTTTGTAGGTTGGGTTGAACGAAGAGAAACCCAACATAATTAGCAAAACCAAACAAATAATTTAAAACAAAGCAATATTTATCTAATATCGAGTGAGCAAGATACTCCCACTATTATCATTTATTAGAACGATTATAGATACTCACATCACTACTAGTCGCAACAATAAATGACTGTCCCGTATAGGAAAAACCATAAGCTCTAATATTTGCTTGCTGCTCAATTTTGGTAAAATTATCTGGTCGATTGCAAGTCATACCGTACAAATCAGAACCTGGTTCTACCAATAAAATCATCTCTTCAGGGAAATTAATTGTCATCGACTCCAAACACCAACCATCTTCGGTCGATATTGGTAAACCACCACCAAGAAGACCAGCCATTTTAATTAATTTCCCCTTCAAACAGCCAATACCTTCAGCTTCCAAATATTTATTCTCATAATAATCTTCATAGTCTCTCGCAGTTTTCTCACCAGTCGAACAGTTAACCACACCTCGACCTGAATGTGACAATATTAAAAAATTTTCTGTATCTCTATCAAAGCCATCCGAACTTAATCCATCAACAGAAATCACAGTTTGTAATTCCCACGGTGGTGGTTTTTCAATTTTTAAACTCAATAATTTTTTTGTTAAAGGTTCTAAGTGTTCGTACATAGTCGCTGGTGGAATGTTGGGTTAAAAGCGTATTATCATTCTTTCTATGTCATCAATATTATTCGTGCGCTTTCAACCCAACCTACAATATTTTATAATTGCTGAATTATGGATTGATAAAATCCCAAATATTATCATCCAACTGCTGTAAAGATTCCAAAACCATATCAGCGATAGCAAATTTTGGGTTATGGTATTCCGACATTTCGGGGATAGCGATACATTTCATTTGAGCAGCTTTCGCGGCTAACACTCCATTGAGAGAATCTTCCAAAGCCAAACAATTTTGAGGAGATATCCCAAGTTTCTCAGCAGTGGTAAGATAAACTCCAGGATGAGGTTTTCCCAAAGTTTCTGATTCAGCCGAATAAATTATTTCAAAATCATCTGCAATCTTCAATTTTTGTAACGCTGCATTGATGATTTTATAAGATGAAGAAGAAGCCAAAGCAACTTTGAGATTCTTACTTTTTACAAAATTAATCGCTTCACTTACCCCAATTAAAGCTTTACCTTCAGTCAGAATTAATTCAATTAACTTATCAACAATAGCCTCTTCAACTTGCTTTTTAGATAACTTATCCCAAGGATATTTTTTGTACCAATATTCTACAACTTCATCAATTCTCAACCCTTTAGTTTGCAGACACATAGAAGGAATAAGAATAATATCAACTAGTTAAAATACAGTAATTTCTGCCTGTAGCCATAATGGTTCGGAATCAATCAACAAACCATCCATATCGAAAATTACAGCTTCAATCATAAATTGGTAATTGGTAATTGGTAATTGGTAATTGGTAATTGGTAATTGGTAATTG
>CAKZYM010000778.1 GCA_937884685.1 uncultured Calothrix sp. | reverse complement strand
GTTATTTGATAAATAAACCCGCATATTTGGTTAGCATCTGGACTAAAACATCCAGTTACCAGCTAATTTATTCGGAGCAAAAATATGTTTATTTCTGACGCTGTAAAATCTTTAAACTTATCAGAAGATGACGTAAGAATGACTCTTGTAGGCGTTCGTGATGACTGGGATAGTTGCCAAGAGATTAGAGATTCAGAGTATCAATTAATCAGTCAAAGTGTTGGTGCAACTGCTTTACCTCCATCAGATGAAAGCACTGATGATACCACCTGCGGTGAAAGCACAGAGATTCAGCCTGTTGCTGATATGCCGATTGAGAAACAACAAACATTGATTGATAACGTTTCTCAAATCTTGGGGCATCAAATAGTTTTGAGCGTTCAGCGCCGGATTGAGATGGTTGACGCAATTGATAAATTAACCAATCAGGTAATACTTTCAAACCGCGAAACCAACCAAAAACATTTAGCAGCACAAATTGCTCAACAGGATGACGCGACCAAAGCGGAATTAATGCAAGCTATCAATACTTTGCAAGGATTGGTCAATACCCCCGTTGAGATGCCACAACGAAGCGAAATGAGCGACTTTAACAACGCGATACGCGAAGCTTCACGAAGTATCGCATCCGTTCAAAAAAAGATGCAGCGGTAGGAGGAATTACACCAAAAAAGTTAATTAGGGGGCTGATAAAGGCTCTCTGCCTGCCTTTCACCGCTCCTGCCGATATTTTGCAAGCAATTACAGATTTAGCTTACCAACGAGACGAACAATGAGAATTATTAACATATTCATTACACCATTCGATTTATTCAATTCTGGCTTGGAACACTTAGCCAGTCTTGTTTACAAGTTACCTTTTTGAATTGAGGAAAGAAAATGATCGGATGTCAGATTGAATTTGAAATTGCATGACGCAGAGGGATGAGAAGCGTTTTTTACCATTTCCCCTTTCCGGCAGGAATGCACATCTGCTTTGAAACCGATGAAACGGAAACAACAAGGAGGCACTAACCATGACACCGGAAATCTTAAAGGCTTATCAACAACACGCTCAAACGTTGATTGACATATTAGAAGAAGTTCAATCAATAGCTGAGGAGTGCAACGTAGAGACGTTTCTAAGCACTGCTCGTGATGGCTTAACCAGTATTGTTCGGGCAGTTGAGCCGCGCAACGAACTGGCGATTGCAATGATCCAAGACACAACTAATATTGACTGCGAAATCGACCAATCTAACTTCTTGGGTAACATTGCGGCTGCAATTCTCAATACCATCAACAGCCAGTTAGAAACCGTAATTACCAATTAACAAACGCTCTCCAGACTGCCATCTGAAAAGCGTTATGGGATGCATCAAAAAGCCGCAAATAGTACAAATACAACACAAAGCATTATACAACAATGGGCAAGCCACTCGGATACTACTCGTTAGACGTTTTCGCTAACTCCCTCTTAATGGACATTGCAGAAACTTGGGGAGATGGATTAGACAATCTTACTGAAGCAGATAAATTATGGTTGATTGCTCGTATTGCTCACGAAGCGTGGCAGCAAGAACCAACCAACTCAGCACCAACTGATGAAGCAGAAGAGGTAGTAGACCGCATTACAGAGTTGAGCTATCACGAAAAATTAAGTTTCTTGCAAGCGCTCGCACAGTAGGAGAAATGAGGACTTAATTGTCCCCCACATCAATACAAAAGCAATCGAATTCTAACAATGAAAGAAAAATATCAACAGTTCCGAGAATCGCTGTCAGACCTTGGCATTAACCCATCTAATTTATTGTTTGGTGGCTTATTGATAGTTGGTGCTATAGCTTCAATACCTAGCATTCAAAAGCATCAAGCACGAATTGATTTAATCCGAGACGATATCAAGGCTAGAGAGGCTAAAGCGGAAGCTCTAGATCGTCAACTTCAATATGAACAACGACAAGCTGAAGTGGCAAATAAAAGGTATAAATCTTGTCTCCCCGTAGTTGGCAATGAATACCGCAATGGAACACATTATTTTACTGGGCTTAAGGAGGGAGATAAGCCCAAGGACAGAATTACAGGGAAGGTTTTACCCAAAGGTACAGTAATCTGCGATGCTCACGGCACCACTGCGGTAATTGATGATAATGGTGCAGCTATTTATACAGCTTACACGGGTGATAGAGACGTTGTACAAGCCCGGTTAAAACGCTTCAGAGGTTCGCAATATTCACAACCAGTAAACGCAATTATGGAGGATAACTAACATGGCTGGATTAGGTGGAAACAAAGACAAGGGAACTAACACAGGTGGGGGCAGAGGCGCAACCCACAATTACAACGGTACACAGAAACCACCGTTTATGCTGCAAATACTGATTTGGGTAATAACGGGAATAATTATTAGTATTATTTTGACCAATGTAAAACCTTATGAAATTATTGCTACGCGGTACTTTGCGGGAATTAATTACTCGGATATCGCCGAGTTTATAAAAGGTATCTGGGTAATAGGTGCAATATTCGGTTTTATTCTCAACTTCATAAATTTTGGGTTTGGTTTCTTGCTCTGGGCATTTATTCAATGGAATTAATGGGTCACGAAAACTTCTTAGATAAGAACATCCAGAGGGGAGGTAGAATCCATTACGCTGACGCGAAAAATGATAGCTGGGAAGTCAAAATTGCTAAGAAGATGAGAAATTCACTTAGCACTGAAGTGTTGCGGTTTTTAATCATCTTAGGAGTGTGTATTTACGTTGTTGACTTCTTCGCTTGCTTAACTGTATTCCCCCCCGTTCAAGGTGGTGGCGATGTTTGGAAATTGTTAGATATTGTCCAGTATCAGCAGTTCTCAAAAATTGATTGGGGAAACATTATGAGGGCAGTAACAACCGTTGGCGCAGTTCAATTCCTCCTCAAATTACGTAAGATTATCGTTCAAATTATTCGCGATTTAAAAGATTAAGAAAGCGAAAAGTTAAGCCACTCTTGTGGGTCGTCATCCCGCAGTACGAGAGAAGTGTCGTTGCAGTCTCGGCGGTTTCCGTCACTCGGAGCCACCTTAGAGATCCGCGCCCTTACGGGCGAACGTTTGAATGCAACCTTTTTAATAAAAAGCGGGCAAGGTTAAAAGCCTTGTGCGGGGTGCAATTCCCCGTTCCGCTCTGTCCATTACATTTACTACTAAAATCATGACAAACTTTGACCCACAAGGGGATTACAAAGATATTGAACGATGGGAATTAATAGCTGAAAGTAAAGCATCTAACACAGGTATGGCTGCAAAAATTATCGGTGGTGTGTTGGTTGGTGGTGCTGGTATAGCTTTTGGAGTTGAATTACTCGGAGGTATTGCAGCTGCATGGTGCATAAAATCCGCGTGGGACGCATCAAAAAATATAGGTAAAAGATTACGGTTAGTCCGCGATTGTGGTTGCAATGCCTTCGTTTTGAGTGAGGATGAATTTGGAACCTACGTTAAACAGTTTGGTCAGGACACTGTAATTCAAGAATTAACCTTTGCTAAGCAGGCAGGAGCAGAATTAACACCATTCGCCTCAAGTTGGCTACTTACTTGTAATAAGCAACTGCCAGCACAACAAGAACAGATGGCGTTAACCCAGTCCGTTGCTCAGTCGGTACAACAATCCGTAACGGTTCCTGGTTCATCCCCAACAATTACCCAAGTTGACGTTTGGAACCCTAACGCTG
>CAKZYM010000777.1 GCA_937884685.1 uncultured Calothrix sp. | reverse complement strand
CAACCAAGCGCGTAAATCTTTACGAACTCTTGCATCTAGCGCTCCGAAGGGTTCGTCTAACAGTAATACTTTCGGTTCTACCGCTAAAGCTCTGGCTAATGCAACTCTTTGTCTTTGTCCTCCGGAAAGTTGGGATGGATATCTGTCACCGAGTCCACTTAATTGGACTAAATCTAATAATTCATTAACTCGTGTTTTGATTTTTGCTTTTGGAGCTTTACGAATTTCTAAGCCAAAAGCAATATTTTTTCGTACTGTCATATGCTTGAAGAGAGCATAATGTTGAAACACAAAACCAATGTTTCGCTCTTGTACGCTTTGATAGGTAGCATCCTTACCAGTTAAGAAAATTTTACCGCTATCTGGCATTTCCAAACCCGCAATTAGTCTTAACAGAGTAGACTTTCCAGAACCCGAAGGTCCCAACAAAGCCACAAGCGAACCACTTTTGATTTCCAAGTTGACATTGTCAACAGCTTTGAAACTGCCAAACTGCTTGCACGCCTTTTCAACTATTATGCCCACTGTAAAAAAAATCCTCTGTAACTAATCTACGGTTTGTTAGTAGGGATACCGTATTTTATATATACCATAGTTAGTATGAATTTTGGATTGTTAAAGTAATGCAGCTAAAGCCTATTTAACATCCACAGGTTAATTAAAATAAGATTATTACGCTAATTACAAAAGCCATTAATTCTTATGACGGCTGCAAAAAATCCCGAAGCGCTGGCTGAATCGACTGTACTAGAGGAACCAGAAAATATTATCATTCCACCATGTGACTTATGGAGTGATGAACCGCCATTGGAGAGTGACTTACATCGCGAGCAAATCGAGTTATTATTGACTTGCCTCAAATGGTGGTGGCAGGAGCGCAATGATTATTACGCTACTGGGAATCTAACAATTTATTACAGCCAAGAGCATATTACCACGCGGGATTTTAGAGGCCCAGATTTCTTTGTGGTGTTAGGTACTGATAATCACCCCCGTCGTAGTTGGATTTTATGGGCTGAGGAAGGTAAATATCCAAATCTAATTGTGGAGTTGCTTTCTAATAGTACTCAAAAAGTTGATAAGACTACGAAGAAACAACTTTATCAAGATACTTTTCGTACTCCGGAATATTTTTGGTTTCATCCAGAAACTTTGGAATTTCAAGGTTTTCGTTTGATGTCTAGTAAATATCAAGCGATAGAAGTTACAGAGGAAGGTTGGTTGTGGAGCGAACAGCTAGAATTATTTTTGGGAGTTAGGGATGGAAAGCTAAGGTATTTTACCCAAGATAAACAATTGGTTGCGACACCTGAAGAAAGAGCAACAGTATCGCAGCAGCAACTTGAAGAAGAGCGAAAACAAAAGCAACTTGCTCAGCAACGAGTAGAAGAGTTATTAGCTAAGTTGAAAGATTTGGGAGTTGAAGAGTGAATAGCAATCAGTTAGCATTTATCAACTAACAATTAACAATTAACCGCTATTAATTAAGCAAAAAACCATAATATTATATTCAAAAACATTAAAACAGCTAAAAGTATTCCGTTGACGATAAAATCATGTTTGTGCTGTTTAAATTTTCTTTCTATTAAAGCTCCTCCGGTTGCGAATAAAAATCCTTTTACGGGTTTGGGGATTTTATCGTAATAAGGTTTATAACGCAGCAAATTTATGATTAGCTGAACGGTTCCATAGAAGGTAATTCCAAAAAGCGCTAATCGGAAGATGCTGTATAAATTGAAATAATTTTCCATTAGATATGTTTGAGGATTATTTTTACTGCTATTGCCAAAATTGCAGCAATGATACTACCTGTTAATGTAATTTTGACAATGCGATTATATTTCCGTACTTCTATATCGGCTAATTCTTCTGCAACTTCAATTCCTTTGTCTGCTGATTGCTTCGCATATTTACTAACCTCTACGGCTAAAGTAGAGACAACGGAAATAATCACCGCAGCATCATCTGTAAGCCCTAATACGGGAATTACATCGGGAATCGCATCGAAGGGAGAAATAAGATAAAGCAAGGCACCGATTCCTAATGCTTTTGATGTCCAACCAGCTTTTGGATCTAAAACCATTTGGAATAATGATTGAATTTTAGGCCACATTTCTTTTATTGGACCGCGATTCATTGAAGGTAATTTTTCGGTGATTTTCTGAATATATTTCTGAATATCTTGGGGATTAATAGATTTAACTATTTTATGAAATATATTTTTTATTTTACCGGAATTAGTTGTTTTTTCTAATCTTCCTTCTACTTCTTCAATCGCTTCTTCTGTTTTAATTTGTTCTTTTTCTTTCTGAGTTAACTGACTAAATAATTTTTTAATTTTATTCGAGCTAGTTTTTGAACTTGTTCTTACAGTTGGTTCGCTAACAATTTCCGGTTTAACTTCTTCTATTTCACTTGTATTTTTCGATTCACTAGAAACATCTGTATCTTTTTTTAATACTTTTTTTATAATCGATTGCAATCTATTTTTTTGTTTAACTTCTTTAATATCTTCTGATTCTACTTCTGTTAATGGTGATTCAATAGCTGATACAATTTCGGTTTTTGCTTCTACTGTCGGTATTTCATCAGAATGCGAGTCTTTACGAAACTTATTCCAAATTTGTTTAATAAATCCCTCTTCTGCTTCCGGGGATTTTTCATCTGGGGGTGATGGTTGGACATCTATAGTTTTGTAGCTCTCTATTTCATCCGATTCTTTTTTAGAGTTGCCAAAAAATCTATCCTTAATTCCCATACCCATCACCTCATGTTCTCAGTCACTTCCTAAATATAAGCAAATATTCTACGACTATGCATCAAACCACATGAATGTAAATGAGATATCGCAGCATTTTGCAAAAATCTATCTTTGGTTGGAAGATATTTTTACCTTGATTCACAAGCAATGCCATCATCATCCCTATCGAACCTCTTAGCCCAGGGATTAACTGCAACATCAATATCTTTTATACCTGCCGCTCTTAACTTTTTACAACTATTCAATTGTGAAGGAGGGATAACTTCACCATTGCTAACAGTAACTCGCTGCTTTTTACCTACAGAGTTAGATTTAACAGATGTAGGGTTTGTTGACACCTTACAAAATTGACTTCTATATTCTTCTACCAAACCTTCAGTTCTTTCGGGATAATCAGCAATACTTTTTTTCACAGCTTGTCTAATTTGCTTTCTGCTTAAACCCTCCAAAATTTGAGGGTTGTAATTTGCGATCGCAATTGTCGCGACTCGAATTTTATATTTTTGGTCTACCTTACCGCAACCAATTTTACTGCTAATATTTGCAACTAACTTATCTACAGAAACTGGTTTTGCAGCATTATTAGTAGATTTAGCCGACTGTTCAATTTTCTGAGTTGAATTTACTGGTTTATCGGTAGATTTAGTTGATTGTTCAATTGTCTGAGTTGAATTTGCTGGTTTATCAACGGATGTAGCTGGTTGTTTAATTTCTTGGGTTGAATTTGTTGGTTTAGCAGCAGATTTCGCAATTGGATTAGCTTTGGATACTGCTGATGAAGTTGCTGTTTCTAATGGTTTTGTTGATTCAGCAACAGGTTTAATAGTTGAATTAAGTTCGGGTACTGCTTTTAAAGTTGGTATTGATGAAGGTGTTACTTCAGTTATAATGCGGGATACAGGAGTAGTTTCTGCGATTGGTTCTTGTAATTGAGATGATTTAACTGGTTTTTTGCTGGAAGTAGAAGTTTCGCAAGCTGTAATAGTTACAGCCAATAATGTAAATAATAATATCTTATTCATCTTCTTTTCAGGTAAATGTACTTAGAGTATACTTACCACGACTGTATTTACGTACAATGTGATTTGAATCATGATTGATTGTAATCTAATTTACTACGACAGATAAGAGAGAGAGTGGTAAGTAATGAATAAAATTTCAAAATACTATTAGTGCGACCATATAGGTCGCTGATACCATGCAAATAAAATGCGTATTAACTATCTAATAACAACTATCTACTAACAACTAACGACAAAAACATACATTCCCAAACCAAACGCGGTTGAGCGTAACAAAGTAAAGCTTTCCGAGTTTTTTCAAGCTGCTTAATTATGCTCGGTTGTCGCGAATTTTGCCAGTATGACTGTTGCAAATAATCAACCAACCATAATTGTGTTTCGTTATCGAGTTCTTTATCAATTTGTTTGGCTAATTCTAATGCAGAGCGGTAACTTTTAGGTGGTTGGGTGCAGGAACGGAGCAAATTATCGGGAATATTCTGCATTTGTTCGTAAGCTTCAATTGCTTTCCCCGGACTTCCTGCTGCAATACTTAAAACTGTAGGATGATTCAATATTTCACTATGTCCCGATAATACAAGTACTTGGGACATTGATGCTGTATCTAAACTATAAAAAGGAATTTTTTGGCATCGAGAAACTAAGGTTGTCAAAATAGAATCCGGTGTTGGTGCAATCAAAATTAAAGTTGCTTTTCCCGGTTCTTCCAAAGTTTTAAGTAGAGCATTGGCTGCTGATTCTGCCATTGTTTCAGCTTGTTCTAACACTACTATATTTCTTGATGCTTCCAAAGGTGGACGACCGAGGAATTCAGTTATTTGACGAATTTGTTCTAAACGAATTATAGGAGGTGCTTTACGCTTCAGTCCTTTTTCTGTGGCTTCCTGAGCGCTGAATAATTTTCCTTGATGTAGATAAGTTGGCTGCACCCAAAGCAAATCCGGATGGTTACCTTTTTCTAGCTTGCTTTTAACAACAGCAATATCTTGATGCTTTTGAGTAAACAGCAACTCTAGAAAACATTTAGTAGTTAAACTTCGTCCCACTCCAGGAGAACCCACAAACAAATATGCTGGTGCAATTCTATCTTTTACAACAGCTTGTTTTAGTAATTCTACTGCTTGAGTTTGTCCTATGAGCGGTGCGAAGGAATCCATTTTCAGTGAACAGTTATCAGTGAACAGTGAACAGTGAACAGTTATCAGTGAACAGTTATCAGTGAACAGTGAACAGTTAGGAGTTAATAATTATTTGTCTCCTTGTCTCCCAATCCCCAATTACCAATTACCAATTACCAATTACCAATTACCCATTACCAATTCTCAATTCCCCACTGTTGTAATTTAGAAGCTAATATTTTTTGAATTTGTTGTTGTACGTCTCCTTGATTTAATCCAGCTTCTATTTTTATATTTCTTTGTGGTGATAAAGCTGCTTGTTCTTGATATCCTTTTTGGACGCGACGATGAAAGTCGATTTTCTCTTGTTCGATTCTATCTGCTTTGTCACCGCTTTTTCGCTTCCGTGCCATTCCTTGTTCAACGTCTAGGTCTAACCACAAGGTTAAATCGCTTTTCAATCCGGATGTGGCTATAGAATTAAGTTGATGAATTAAATTCATGTCTAAATTGCGACCGTACCCTTGATAGGCTATGGTCGAATCAATATAGCGGTCGCACAATACAATTTTTCCCGATTTTAAATTTGGTAGTAGTTCTTGTTCTACATGTTGAGAACGGTCAGCAGCATACAATAACAATTCTGTGGTGGGGCTAATTGCTTTGTCTTTAGTGTTTTCTAACAATAAAGAACGAAGATGCAACCCTAATTCTGTTCCCCCCGGTTCGCGAGTTGTGATGACAGGTATACTCAGATTTTGCAGCCATTCACAACAAAGCTGCATTTGAGTAGTTTTACCACAGCCTTCGACACCTTCAAAGACAATTAATTTACCGTTCATACATTTAACGATTATGCTGCTAACTTTTTAAATTATCATCTTTATTACCCCAGCAAAACTAATATATTTTATCGTCAAAACCTCTCTCCTAAAAAAGAGAGAGGTTGAGACTATGATTTTCCAAAATTAATAATTTGGGAAAATCAAAACAGTTTTTAGATTTTTATTTTCAACTTACGCAAAATATCTTCCTCATAACTCATAACTCTTTCTAGGTCAGAGATACTGTGTTAAAGTTTTAGTCAAGGTTGTTTTTGGTACTGCACCTACAACCGTATCGACTTGCCGACCGCCTTTAAATACTATCAGTGTAGGAATACTGCGGATACCATAGTGACTAGCAACAGTGGGATTTTGGTCTGTATTTAATTTCACCACTTTTACTTGTCCTTCGTATTCTCCAGCTACTTCGTCTACCACCGGAGCAACCATTCGACAAGGACCGCACCATGGGGCCCAAAAGTCTACTAACACCGGGACTTGGCTTTCGAGGACTTCTTGCTTAAAGGTGGCTTCTGTCACATTCGTTATGGATGACATACTTGTCCTCCTCTTAATAATATTTCTATAATTCGATAATATCGAATAATTAAAATATAGACCTTTTTAAGACAAGCTGCAACAATGAGATTTCTTTATCATCCGGAGCAAAAAAATATATCTTTAGCGGGAGTGCTTTATGCGTTGGGAGACCCTGTGAGATTAGAGATTGTCCGTCAGTTAGCGACAAAAAAAGAGCAATGCTGTGGGGACTTCGATTTTGCGATCGCAAAATCAACAATGTCCAATCACTTTAAGATATTGCGAGAGTCAGGAATAGTTTTGACAAGAAAAGAAGGAACCCAGCACATAAACACTCTACGAACAGAAGATTTAGAAGAATTATTTCCAGGAGTGTTAGAAGCTATCCTAAATGCTGCTCAACCATTTATCATGGCTCAAGAAGCAGTCAAGCAAACTGTTTGAAAAGGGAATGGGTAATAAGGTAATAGGTAATTAGTAAT
>CAKZYM010000776.1 GCA_937884685.1 uncultured Calothrix sp. | reverse complement strand
AGTTTCTGAATCTCCCGCAAAGCTGCTTTAATAATTCTTATCTGTGGCATACAATTCAAGCTATCCCTGATATTAATCTTTTTCTATAGCCTTATTGTTCCCAGTTGATAATTTATTATTCTATTTAAGAAGGTAAATATTGATGAAAAATTTCTACAGCTTTTTTAACACCATCTTCTGAATAAATTTTTTCTCTTAAAGCATAAGCACGAGCTTTCATATTCTCATCGGTATTCATAGTCCGAATCGCAGCAGCTAACCCATCAACCGTAAGCTTTGTTGGTGAGATGGGTGATAAACCAACACCTAATTTAGCAGCTCGTTTTCCCCAGAATGGCTGGTCTGTTCCATAGGGAATAGTCAAATATTGTACCCCAGCACGTTATGCTGCTGCCATAGTACCAGCTCCACCTTGATGAATGACTCCTGATACTTTTGGAAATAGCCAATCGAAAGGAACCGAATCTTCTCTAATTACTTCGACTGGTAAATCAGTATTTTCAAGTCTATTTTTACCTGCAAAAAGTATAAAGCGCTGCCCGGTTTTAGCTAATGCTCTGACAGCAGATTCTATAGTTCTTTGGGTATGGTTGGTACTGCTACTAAAACCGATATAAATTGGGGGTTCACCAGACTCTAAGAAATCAACTAAATCTTGTGGTGGTTGCCAATTTGAGGGAGAATCTAAAAACCAGTAACCCGTCACATAAGCCCATTCTGACCAATCAGATGGTTTCGGAACGACTGAAGGACTGTAACAATATAAAACCGGCATTTGTGGTTGATTTTGAGGTTGGAAACCTACAAAAGAAATGGGTGGTAATTCTAAGGTTTGTTGTCGCCAACGGTTAATATAATTGCTAGTAAATCGCCAACGATATTGTTCTTCACAAAAGTGAGTTAGCCAGTTATAAATACCGATATTATCTATATTTGATGTATAAAAAGGATGAGCGAAATCAGATGTCTTACCTTGAGGAGTTACATGTGATGCATACCCAGGTACGCCCAATTTTTCAGCTATATGATAACCTGACAGAATTAATTGAGAATAAATAATTGCTTCTGTATTTTGGCAAGCATTCATACAGCTATTCATCAGGTTTTGCAGGCTAGAACCGAAAATTTGCCACAGTCGATATCTGCCCCGGAAACCATTGAAAGCAACTTTTTGACGACTAGCTTCTTGTTGATAACGCTTGGTAAATTCTTGAGAAACACTTCCTAAAGAAAAGATTTCTCAAAGGGAGCCATACTGGCCAACCTTACTTGATGACCGCAAGCTTGTAAACCCAGTCCCAAAGCTATGTAAGGTTGCACGTCTCCTCTACTGCCAATTGTTAAAATTGTAACTCGCATATTTGATACTTAGAGTTAATTTCCACGGTTTAATTGATGGTTATTAATAACTTCTACAGCAGTTTTGACACCATCTTCTGCACGAATTTTTTCTCCCAAAGCTGCTGCACGTTTCTTCATTTCTTCACTACCGAGCGCGGTTTCAATCGCAGTTGCTAGTTTATCCACGGTTAGCTGTTTCTGAGGAATTGCTGTGGGTCCAATACCTTTTGCAGCTACTACTTGTCCCCAAAAAGGTTGGTCTGCTCCAAAAGGCACAATTATGGAAGGGACTCCAGCCCGTAATCCTGCTGATGTTGTACCAGAACCCCCATGATGAACAACTGCTGCCATTTTAGGAAAAAGCCAATTATGGGGAATTGAGCTAACTTGAAATATATTTTTTGGTAGGTCAGTATTACTTAAAGCTCCCCAACCTGTAAGTATAATTCCACGCCGTCCTGTACGTTCGAGAGCAGCCAAAATTAGCTTTGTCAAAGCCTCCGGGTCAGCGCTACGCATACTACCAAAGCCGATGTAAACTGGTGGTTCACCAGACTCTAAGAAATCTACTAATTCTTTTGGTGGTTGCCAACTTGAGGGAGAATCTAAAAACCAGTAGCCAGTGACATGTGTCCATTCAGACCAATCATCTGGTTTCGGGATAACTGAAGAACTGTAGCAATAGAAAAAGGGTACCTGCTGCTGTTGCTGTTGATAGAAAGAACCAGTTATGGGTAATGGTGACAAATCCATATTTTTGCGCCACTGGTTAATTTTTTTACGAGTAAATTGCCAGCGAAATTCCTCTTCAAAGATATGAGTTAGCTTGTTAAAACTTTGTGGTAATTGAAAATTTGATTGGGTGTGACGGAAAGCATTGGTACGACGTAAAGGTTGAGTATATGCTCCATATGCTGGAATTCCCAGTTTTTCCGCAACATGATATCCGGGTAATGCTAATTCTGAATATACAATTGCCTCAGCATCTTGACTGCATTCCCAACAATCATTCATTAAGCTATCTAAGTCAGAAGCAAAAGCACTCCAAAATGCTATTTTAAATGAGATATTAAGAGGAATTATTTTGTTTCTATTTTTTAATTGATTAACTATTTTCTTGAGCAGTTCTTGGGGATTATTCCCTACAGGAGCAAATTCTAGACCATAACTTTTAACAAGATTCTCGAAAATAGCATGAGTTGCTAACTTTACGCGATAACCTGCTTTTTCTAAACCAACTCCTAAAGCAACATAGGGTTGCACGCAGCCCCTACTACCAATAGCTATGATTGTAATATTCATATGTTCGCTATATTCTCTAATTCAAAACCGTTAATTTATCATCAAATAAGCAAATAAACTAATACAAATTACTATTAGCTATTACTATTTTCTTCTTTAGTTTCTACCTAAATCTAAAAATTACTATTTCAAACCTGTCTCAAGAGTATCTATCACAGAATCTACTAATAATGCTGCTGTATTTGAACTTACCAAAGGAACTACATGAGAAAATGTACAAAATAGTTGTTCGTGAAAAGTGACTACACCTAACCAAAAACAACCACCAACCATTCCACCTAACTCGTGGATGATATGGAATAAATTTTCTATCAGACCAAGCTTTCTTTTGTATAAGTTCATATCGCTTCAATCCTGCTTAATGTTTCTACATACCAGCCAAAACCGGTTCCCCCGTAGATACCGCTTGCTCGATAATATCAACAGCTTTCTTCACTCCACCAGCTTGCTTAATCCCCTCTTGCAAACGCAAAGCATTTTTTTTGTAAGAATCTTCTATTAATACCTGTTTAACAGCCTTCTGTAGCTTTTCCACACTCAATTTTTTAAGAGGTACAACCTCACCTGCTCCCGTCCAAGCTATCCTGGCTGCAATTCCTGGTTGGTCGTTAGCAACAGGAATTGCGACCATCGGTACTCCATTAGTTAAACTTTCTAAGACGGTATTCATCCCTCCATGAGTAATAACCAAAGTTGCTTTTTGTAAAATTTCTAGCTGTGGAGCGTAGCTGACAACTAAGGGATTTCCGGGTAATTTTGGTAGCGATTCTGGAGTAGCTGAACCACCCAAAGTCATAACTAATTGAGCATCTAATTCCTCACAAGCTGAAGCAATTTTCTCAAACACATCAATTAAACGATTTTGTAAAGTCCCCATTGAAGCGTAAATCAGGGGTTGTCCGGTCAATTTTTCCCAGGGAAAAGCAACTGGTTCTCGCTTAGCTGAATAATGATAGGGACCGGTAAAATGGAAGCACTTCGGTAGAATTTTTCTGGGATATTCTAATTCAGCAGGTTGATGACTAACTTGAGCTAGGGTCGAGTAGAGATTATTAACACTCGAATCCAAGGGTAAATTCCATTTCTGACGATAGGACTTCAGCACATCATATCTTGGTTTTACAATCCGAGTAAGTATCTGATAACCCAAATTATTGCGTAAACGTCCGCTCCAGGTCGGGTTATATTTCCATGTAGTACTAAAAGGAGGAATATCGGGGTCTCTATTTAGAACTACAGCACTACATATCGTAATGAATGGAATCCCAACAAATTCTGCTACTGTACCTCCTTCAGAAGAAGTTTGGTCTACTAAAAGTGCTTCTATTCCATTTTCTTTAATTACTTCTGGAGCATCTCTAAGTACACTTGTTGCTATATCCTTAAACAGTTCTATAGTGTATTTTAATGCAGCCAAACCAGAGAGTTTTCCTAATTCTGTAAAACGTTCTTTTAAACTTCCTGGAGGAAATATATCTTCACCTATCGGCTGAAATTCTAATCCTGCTGCAATAGTTTTCTTTTGAGCATCTAGTGACGTAATTACGGTGACTTCATGACCTCGAATAAGCAGTTCTCTGGCTAATGGAATGAAAGTATTTAGGTGTCCGGATTCAGCTGGACAGATAATACCGAAATGAGTCATTGATGTTATCTCCAGATAAAAGTTCTCACTAACTTAGCTTAAAAAAGGTAAGCTGAGCTTAAGTTATTGGTTTAAGTTTAGATAACTTTCCCAATTTTATGGTATCTCTCTGCGTTCAAAATTTAGTATCTCATAAGATGACTAACCCATACTGAATTAGGTCTCTTCCTAAAGTCTAGTATTTTTACAAATATCGTCTTTTGATTTACTTAGATATCTTACTAATAGTTAGCTAAGCAATAGCGAAATATTCTTTCTCTTCCTAATATTTTTTGGTAGTAAATTAGAGTTTAAAGAAAGATATATTTATAGAAAATAATCTATCGAACTCATCAAAAAAAATAATGAAAAATCTCAACGCTAAGCAAAAACAATGGTTAATTACTCTTCATGTAGCATTCTCAGCAATATGGTTTGGTACAGCTTTGTCCATGATTGTGATTGCACTGATGAACCAAAACACCACTAATGGTGATGAACTTCACGCGATTAATTCAATAATGCAGCTGTTAGATGACGTTGTAATTATCCCGAGTGCATTTTTCTCTTTACTTAGCGGTGGTTTGATTTGCTGGTTAACGGTTTGGGGATTTTTTAAGCATTATTGGGTTATCGCGAAATGGGTTGCGACCGTAACGCTGATTGTAACTGGTAGTGCATGGCTGGGACCTTGGACAAATGCAATGACAGCAATTTCCGCAGAAGATAGGTTACAAGCATTGCAAAATCCGCTATACGTATTTGACCAAAAAGCCGTTTTGATTGGTGGGATTATTCAAACTTCCTGTCTTTTATTTATCATCGCTATTTCGTTTGTCAAACCTTGGGGTAAGAGAGCAGCTAAAACTCAAACACAAGCTTGAGGAATTTCATAAAGGATTATTGCATCGAAACATACATTTAGATTAAAGAAATAATTAGTAGAAGGAGCATCTTGCTCCTTACTTGTTACTTCTTAATCCCAATTCCTAACTCATAACTCCTAACTCTTAACTCCTAACTCCCTATTTCCTACTCCCTTTCGTATTATTTTAAACTTTATTAATAAAGGTAAAATTAAATATTCAAGTGTTACAAACCGGTAGAAAAATTAACTTAATCAAAATAAATAAAAAATAAAGGATGAAGATAAAAAATATTAAACTTCACCCTTTATATTCAATTATTAAAATTTATTATTTAGCGAAACATA
>CAKZYM010000775.1 GCA_937884685.1 uncultured Calothrix sp. | reverse complement strand
TGTCATCGCTAGCTGCATTTAAATATATTTCTCACGGTTATAGGAGGTATGCAGCTTTCGTTAACAAATGTTTGTAGTTGTAACGTCTTTGCCTTTGGATAAAGTATTTTGGCGCTGTAAGCGCAACTACGAACGGTTTAATATTCTAAATCGAGGAATGGTGTCACAAATGTCCGACAAGCAATGTTCGACTGTTTGAAGAATTTCAATGGTGGTACGGAAGACCAGAATTTGGTGAGATATCCTAAGAGCAATTCCAGTACTTGCTGGAGGTAAAATTCTAGCGGTAATACCAACTGCGGTTTTTCTTCGTATACTTTCCTTGCTAATTCTGGTTTAGCGTGGGGACCCCGGTATCGATACATTGCATTACAGTAAGGGCCAGCTATCAGGTAATACCATATTTTCGGAGCAGTAGAAAACAATTGCGATAATTTAGGTTCGCATCCTATTTCCTGACGTGCTAAAGCATTTACGTATACCATTGTCACTTTAGTTGGCCATTTTCCTATCATTCGCTGTTTGTGTTCGGCAATTTTTTCCAGCATTTGAGGTTTATCTGGTAGCTGACGCTTTCCACTAATAGCTAATGCAATCCATCGTGACTGCATCTCCATTGCTTGCATGACCGAACCTACAGCACCTCGACAAAATCCGACGAATGCCATATTCGGTAACTCTGGATGAAACACTAGACGGTATCTGTCCCGATTGTCATGCTGTTCAAAACCTGCTGGTAGAAATGGCCATATTGATGTATAACCCGTTGCATTTACTAATGCATCTACGTTTTCGATTTTGCTTCCATCTTCAAGCAATACCGAGGAATCGTTGAGGGTTTGAATATCTTGGGTATGGAAATGCAATTTACCTTTACGATAAGCATCCACAATCGGAGCAGTTTTGGTAACTTGTCCTCTGGTTAAACTCCATCTTGCTTTCGGGTGGAAAAATCCTAATTTGTAGAATAATGTCCACCATTCCCACGACCAGTTGTCGTCGTAAGCTTTTCCATCTTCTAAACTGACACCGAAAACATTTTTTAATCCCAAGAACTTACTAGCAAACCAGTAAAGCGGCCCATGCATCGCTGTTTGACTTAACAGTTTCCAAGTCCGCATATATTGAGGACAGCTTAAGATTAATCTGCTCAATTTATGGTCTGGTGCTAAATTCTGACCAAAGGTATTCCGAGGAAGCAACAGTACCGGACTGCGAACAATTACATGTACTTCTTTCGCAACGCTAGCAACTTCAGCAGCTAAATCGCTGGAACTTTCACCCATACCGACGATTACTACCTTTTTATCTCGATAGTCTTCTTTATCTCGATATGTAGCTGAGTGACCCATACTTAACTTATTCGAGTTAGAAGTTTGGGATAACTTCAAAGCATGACTCTGATGATTTAATCCAGTAGAGACAATTACAAAGTCGTGAA
>CAKZYM010000774.1 GCA_937884685.1 uncultured Calothrix sp. | reverse complement strand
AAATGTCGCCAAAAAGATATGTAGTTTTACCAGGTGAAGCGAAAGAAATTACACAAGAGCGATTGCAAGCGCTCATGCATTCTACTGGTTGAATAGTAAATTCTTGGTTTAATTCCCAATTAGAATAATCATCTTGCAAGCGTTTAAGTAGCTTTTCACCACCACTTTCACCGACACGCTTACCGTTTTCCCACTTGCTTGCACAAGTAGTACAAACAAATATTGTATGTGCCTTCATCTATACCTCGTAGATTTAGCTATGTTTTTGTTGACTTATCGGCGGGCATTCTGACTTACAAGGTGATGATTTCTCTTGCTTACAGTTGCGGGACAGCGCCGGATTTACACCGGACTTTCCCCGTTACCTCTAATGGCTGTTCTCCACTAGAACCGAAGTTAAATTTTATATTAACACAAAATGCTTGCATACCTTGCATACATTTAAATCTTATAATCAAAATTAACTCAGCTTCTGATAAGATTTTCAGTTCAAACTATTTCTGGTTAATTTGCAAGCTAACTAATTTGGAAAAACTTACTCTATATGGTAATTCCATGAAAAAAGCACCCGATTATATATATTAGATATTGATTTAAATAAATTGCCTTTAATCAACGATGACAATGTCAATGTCAATGTCAATGTTAAGGTTTTAAGTAATATTTCCGACTAATTAATTTGACAAAATTTTTCTTGATAACTTCTTGTTTTGTGTATGGTAATTTAAATAATATTTAGACCATAAAAAGGAGTAGGAAACCGCAAGTGGGCTTAACCCGAATAACCTACTCCCTATTAAATTTATCCATATAAAAGAAATCTGCCAAATTAATCTAAAAACTAGATGTATCAGCTTATCCTCTCGCAACCTTCTCAAGAGTCAACTATGGCAATATGATGATAATGATTATCGAAAACAAGTCGTTCATGTTACATTATTTTTTGTATAATTCTTTTTAATACTAGCTTTATAGGCTTTTAGAAGCTTTTATTATTCAAGTTTTTCTACTTTTATAATTATTTAGCTAGAATTGATTATCATTATCAACTGAACGTCTTTATTCAAACTATGCCAAGCAAAAAAGTTCACGTCCGGGAATATAAAGTCAAAGCACACGACCGTATTATCCGTACAAGGGTTTACAACTTCATTTGTCAATACTGTCGAGAGATATCGGAACGAGAGACTTATGCTACCGGATGTCCTAAATATGGGGAGAAATGCAATGGAGTTGCAAGTAAGTGCTTGCGATGTCAAAAGCAATAGACATTTATACAAATAACCTTTCTATTAGAGGCAATCAAACAAATGCCTCTCTACCCTTTTTCTCGCGATTGAGTTATGTTTACTTAGCTTATTGATATATTTATATTATTAATTATCTTCCAGCAATACAGAATTTTACAGTTTTGTATTTGTTTAATTTTGATATCCAACACTAGTAAATTAGTAATCCACCACATAACTGAATAACTTATGTGGTGGACTCCACCGGTAAATACTATTGCATTCGAGAGTTTGAATTCCTAGAAAGTAAAGGTAGTTCTGAAAGTACCAATCACTACATCACTATTACTCTCATCATGGTCTGGTGCAGTCAGCCAAATCACACCGGGGGTAACGGCGATATTGTCATTAATCTTGTACTGATAGAATGCTTCGATGTGATAGGAAGTATCTGGATCTTCATTCAAACCATCAATACTAGAACTAGTAAGTCTGGGTTCCACACCGAAGATAACCCCAGCCAAGTTACCTTTTTTACCAAAGTCAGGTAAACCTAAAGTTACAGCCCAGTTCCATATCTCAGCTTCTCCACGGTCTGGAAAGGCTGCTGAAGTGCTTAAATTACGAACATTCGTATAGCCAGCCCAACCACCTAATACTAAGTTTTTACTGATTCCTAATGATGCTTGAATACCGTAAGAGTCAGCACTAAAAGGAGTATCTGCAAGGGTAGAAATATTATCCAATGGTGAAACTGTATTAAAGTTGGAAGCGCTACTACCAGAACCATTAAACTGATTGTAGGAATTGATGTAGGTTAAACCAATTTTAAAGCGCTCGCTTGGTGCAAAGGTCAACTGTGCTAATGCACCGTAGGAACCGTTAAATAAACCATTATCTTGAGTAGGGTCGTTTGCTGAACCAGCTAAATAAGCCAAACTCAAAGATAGATTCTTGCCGAACTCTTGAGTAACCCCTACACCAGCACCATCCATTGCTCCATAGATGGGGTTACGAGTACCAAAGCTAGATAAAGCTCCTTCAGTTCCATCACCATCGAATAAGTTTACTGTATCTACAACATCATCTGCTGCACCTGCATTTGCAATCGCGATGACGTTAGTACTCTCAGTTAAAGGAAAACTGTACCAAAGTGCATCTAATTCAACGTCATTATCTCCGCTCTCACCAGCAAAAGCTAAACCTCCTTCAGGTGTACCAATATTGGGAGCAACTATATTATTACTTTGCAGTCTGGTGTATAGGGTGTCTTTTCCTGTAAAGCTGGTTACAAAGTTTATTCTTGCTCTTGCACCTAATGCGGTGTTGTCGTCGTTTGTATCCCCTTCAAATACATCTGTAATCGCCACGACTACTTCACCTTCGAGTTTAGAAGTTGTAGAGAATTGATTTGCTTCTAATTCAGCAGTACGGGCTTCTAAAGCATCTACTCTTCCTCTGAGAGTTGCTAATTCGGCAGAAAATTCTTCTTGCAGTCTTTGTAAAGTTGCAAGGTCATCTTTACTCACGAGGTCTGCGGTTGCGGTTGCAATCAGCTCGTTGACTCTATCTAAACAAGCATTCAAACCTGCTGCAAATTCGTATCTTGTTAATGCTCGGTTTCCTCTATAGGTGCTATTTGGATATCCTGCAATACAGCCATAACGCTCTACTAAAGACTGTAATGCTTGAAATGCCCAATCTGTAGGCTGTACATCAGAAAA
>CAKZYM010000773.1 GCA_937884685.1 uncultured Calothrix sp. | reverse complement strand
TTATTTTCGTCGGGATATTGTTAACCCAGTTCAAGTAAAATCTAGATTATGGCATGTAGATCCTGAAGATAGAAAAGTTTTAAAAGTAATTATTTATCTAAATAAGGTAGATGAGAACAATGGACCTTTTGAATATATTCCTCAAACCTTTACTTCTCAAATAGTTTCTTCTTTAAAATATAGATATGGTTACGTCCAAGATAAAACAATGGAGAAAGTAGTATCTCCATCAGATTTTAAATCTTGTAAGGGAATTGCTGGAACGGTTATTTTAGCTTCAACTGGAAGTATATTTCATAGAGGGAAAATGCCAATTTACTCTGATAGATATACTGTATTTTTTGATTACACCTCTAGAAAACCGATAGTCCACAATCATTACGGAGCATCTTTCCTTAGTGATGAACAATTACGACTGCTAGCAAAAAATCTTACCCCTCAACAAAAAGAGTGTGTTTTTTGGAAAGATAATTTCTGGTAAATGTTTATTTGAAATTATAGGGAATAGAGAATGGAAAAGATGTATGTGCTTTTTATAAAAGCCATACATTTTTTGTTTAACTATTTAATTAAATTTCCCTTATAGAAAGGAGCCTGAATTTTGAACTTTTACTCCATGAAGAAATTAGAGAATATTAGCTACTAAAGAAAAAATAGCAATGCAATTCCAGCAATAGAAATAAAAACGCCTAAAATCGCTCTAGCAGTAACTTTTTCTCCCATCCAAATAGCAAAAGGTATTACAAAAATTGGACTAGTTTGTAAAAGGGTTGAAGCAATTCCCACAGATGTAAATTTAATTGCTGTTTGTTGCAGCCAAATTCCCAAAAAAGTACCGAAAAATGCTGCAAAAACAGTTGCTCCAATAATTCGGGGATTTTGCAAATTACTCAATCGAAAATTAGTTTGCTGTTTTAATAAAGTCCATATGAATAGAATCAACGTACCAGCACTCAACCTTAATAAAGCAGCCCATAAAGGACTAATTTGATTATCCGCAATTGCACCTCGCGAAAGTACAGCAGCAACAGCACCAGCTACAACTGTAAACAAGCCAAAAACTATACCTCGTTGGAATTCTGCTGATGAAATATTCTTTACTTCTGTAGTACGCTCGCTTATAACCCAAGCCACACCAAGTATTGTTACTAAAATTCCGCAGCTAGCCAAAACATTTAACTCTTCTTGTAGAAAAATCAGTCCTAAAACTGCTGACATTGGAGAAGTCAGGGTTTGTATTAATAATGTTCTACGTGCCCCCAAGCTATTTATAGTAATAAAAAATGCTGTATCGCCGAAACTGATACCAATGATACCGCTTAATAATATTAAACACATTGGTAAAGTCGCGATTGAAGGAAATAGTTCTCCTGTTACCAAAATTGTGAATACAAAAAATCCTATTGCAATTATTCCTTTAATCAAATTCAACTGTAATGGCGGAATAGTTGCACCCAACTTACTGTAAATTACAGATGCTATAGACCATAAGCAGGCCGCAGATAAAGCAGCTACTTCCCCTGAAAAATCTGTCATCACAAATATTAAGAAATATTAAGAAGAGTAACTTGCTCTTTTCAAACAGTGAAAATCTTTAATATTTTAATATAAATAGCGTTATAAATATTAGCAATCTATGAAGCTGTCTGCTAATTTTGTGCGAGACAAATGTTAGCACTCTCGATGTTTAACTGCCAACTTCTACCGGAGTTATTATAACACTAACTTTGGTATATTGCTAGTTTTTATTTGAAAGATTGGCAATCAAATATTTGATTGCATTTAATAATTGGTCCGTCAATAAACGCTGATACATATATTTAAAAATCAAAACTTTTTTACAACCTGGAGGATAAACATGAAATATACTTTCGATATTGTAGGTGTATCTCCAATTTTGCAGTTTTTTAACCACCAGCAACAGAGTCTAGAAAATCCGCAAAGTCTTGGTGTGGAGTACTTAGGGACTCATAAATGTACCCTAGATGCATTTCTCGAAACAGTGGAGCCAGTACCCTCAAAATTTGGGTGGAACATGGATGAAGTAGTAGATACCGTAATTCAGTTTTGGATGAACAATTCAGAGAGTATTGGCTATTGGAAATCCCGTTTAACAGATGCGGGTGATAATAATTTACTAGTTGGTAGGGTAGCGGATATTAAAGCCTTGAAATCGGAATTTAATTCTTTGTTAGGGGAAGGTTGATATTATCAAATACCCTCAGATTAAAATCTGGGGCTAAACGAACAAAGCCCACCTTCGTGGGCTAATATTTTTCAGATGAAACGAATATTTTATAATGCGTCGTAACCCAACAGTGGCTATTTAGATTGTAGAGTGTGTTATGTCACAAATTAATTTAATTAAAAAATTAAATGTTTGAAAATGCCGTAACGCACCATTATGTATTAAGAAAATGAATTAATACTGAATTAATTTCTAGAATGCTGATATTAAAGATTAATTCTTTCGGTTTGAGAGAAGGAATATTTTTAAGCATAAACTTTTCTCAACTATACAAATTGTTGAATATAAAAAATAAATTGCAAAGCTTATTAAGATAATTTTCATGGGGTTGATATTACAGGATTTGATTGAAAATCTAGCGCTAGGGTTTTTGGAGAGTTAGAAGTGCGATCGCCATTCTCGAATCCCACAATAACGGTAATTTTATTTCATCGTAGGTTGGGTTAGACGCACGATAATATCAGACATTAAGCACATAATTGATTTTGCGTCGTAACCCAACATTGAATATTATTAATCAAACCGCTGTCGTTGGGTTTTGTTGCTGCTCTACCTAACCTACTTGCTCTATTCAAGTTACTCACTAATAATATATTAAATGTATCCGATAATACTTTACAAGCTATTTTTATTTAAATAGAATTTATTGCATTTATATATAAATAGCTATGGTACTAGATACTATCCGTTTGGCAATTCAGAATAAAAAAGTCATCAGTTTTGTTTACAATGACGAAAGACGTTTAGTAGAGCCTTTCTGCTGCGGTTTAAACAATAAATTAAATCAAGTATTGAGAGGATATCAAGTTGATGGCTACAGTCAATCATTAGAAAAAAAACCCTGGAGATTATATCTTTTAGATAAAATATACAATTTAGAAATTATTGATAAATACTTTGATGGGGATAGAAGTGGATATAACCCTAATGATTCTAATATTATCAAGATATATTATTGTATTTAAAATAAATTATAAAGGTGGGCAATAACCCACCCTAAAATCAATTACTTCGCTCCTGTCGTCATCCCCAAAATATCCTCAATCTTCGGCATTTCTTCCAGCGGAATCACTCTTCCTTCATCCTCAAAACCTGCAATCTGGTCAAAGTTCAAATACTTATACAAATCATCAGCAAAGGGATGAATTTTATTCGCCACAATATCCATATATTCCCCTACCGATGGCAGTTTTCCTAATAATCCACAAACCGCTGCTAACTCGGCAGAACCAAGGTAAACTTGCGCTCCTTTACCCATTCTATTATTAAAATTCCTGGTAGAGGTTGAAAACACGGTAGCGTTATCTTCTACTCTTGCTTGATTACCCATACATAAGCTACATCCCGGCATTTCTGTACGAGCATTTGCTTCCTCAAATACTTCATAAATACCTTCTGATTTCAATTGTTTTTCATCCATTCTTGTAGGAGGACAAATCCACAATTGTGTTGTTACTTTTCCAGCATTTTCTAATACTTTGGAAGCTGCTCTATAGTGTCCGATATTAGTCATGCAGGAGCCAATAAATACTTCGTCAACTTTATCACCGACTACTTCTGATAGTAGTTTTACGTTGTCGGGGTCGTTTGGTGCTGCTACTATTGGTTCTTTGATTTCGTTTAAATCAATTTCGATTACTTCTGCATATTCAGCGTTATCATCACCTGACATTAATTGCGGATTTTCCAACCATTGTTCCATTTTGGCTACTCGACGCAATATTGTCCGAGCATCTTGATAACCACGAGCTGCCATGTTCTTTAATAAAGCGACGTTAGAACGCAGATATTCGGCTACTGTTGATTCGCTTAGTTTAATGGTACATCCAGCACAGGAGCGTTCGGCGCTTGCATCGGTTAATTCAAAGGCTTGTTCTACTTTCAGGTCTGGTAAGCCTTCTATTTCCATTATCCTACCGGCGAAGACGTTTTTCTTATTTTTCTTCTCTACTGTCAATAATCCTTTTTGAATTGCTACGTAGGGAATTGCGTTTACAACGTCTCTTAAGGTAACACCGGGTTGTAATTCACCTTTGAATTTTACCAATACTGATTCTGGCATATCCAATGGCATTACTCCCAAAGCAGCAGCGAAAGCTACTAAACCGGAACCTGCTGGAAATGAAATTCCCAAGGGGAAGCGAGTATGAGAATCACCACCGGTTCCGACGGTATCGGGTAATAACATTCGGTTTAACCAGGAGTGAATAATTCCATCACCAGGACGTAAAGCTACACCACCACGTTGAGCGAAGAAGTCTGGTAGTTGTTTGTGGGTTTGTACGTCAACGGGTTTAGGATATGCTGCTGTATGACAGAAGCTTTGCATTACTAAGTCAGCGGAGAAACCCAAACAAGCGAGTTCTTTTAATTCGTCTCTTGTCATGGGTCCGGTGGTATCCTGAGAACCAACTGTAGTCATGATGGGTTCGCAAGACATACCCGGACGTACTCCCGGTAATCCACAAGCTTTTCCGACCATTTTCTGAGCTAAGGTAAATCCTTTTTTGCTGTCTGCTGGTAGCTGAGGACGAATAAATAAGGTACTCGCTTCTAAATCTAATGCTTCGCGGATTTTATCTGTCAGCGCACGTCCAATTAATAAAGGAATTCTACCACCAGCGCGGACTTCATCAAGGATTGTATCTGGTTTTAGTTTGAATGTAGAAATAACTTCGCCGTTTTCGTTGGTAATTTCACCTTTGTAGGGATGGATGGTGATTACCATACCGGTTTCCATCTGGGTGACATCACATTCGATGGGTAAAGCACCAGCGTCTTCAGCGGTGTTAAAAAATATTGGCGCTATACTACTACCTAAAATATATCCTCCCGCACGCTTGTTGGGAACAAAAGGAATATTTTCGCCAAGATGCCATAATACGGAATTAATCGCCGATTTACGAGAAGAACCGGTTCCGACAACATCTCCAACATAAGCTACGGGATGTCCTTTCTCTTTTAATTTAGCAATAGTTGCCAACCCTTCCGGCATTGCATTCTCCAACATTGATAAAGCGTGGAGGGGAATATCCGGGCGCGTGGGAGCATGGGTTGCGGGAGATAAATCGGCAGTGTCGGTTTCTCCAGGAACTTTGAAAACTGTAACGGTAATTTCTGCGGGTACTTCTGGACGACTGGTAAACCATTCTGCTTCAGCCCAGGAATCAACTACTCTTTTAGCGTAGGGATTGGTTTCGGCTAGTTCTAAAATATCGTTGAAAGCATCGTAAACCAACAGTGTTTTACTCAAAGCTGTAGCAGCATATCTCGCGATTGGTTCTTTACCTTCACCACCCATTACCAAAGGAGTTTCGGAAGAATCAGATAGCGATACGTTGGGAGTTTGTAACAATTCAATTAAAGACTGAACGTTATAACCACCCACCATAGTACCCAGCAACTCTACTGCTTCGATGGGTGAAATCAAAGGACAATCAATTTCTTCTTTAGCAATTCCCGTCAAAAATCCAGCTTTTACATAAGCTGCTGGGTCAACACCAGGAGAAACTCTTTCTCTGAGCAAATTTAGTAAAAATTCCTCTTCACCGGTGGGTGGATTTTTGAGTAGTTCGCAAAGTTCTGAAGTTTGTTTTGCATCTAGTGGTAAAGGAGGAATTCCTAGTGAAGCTCTTTCCTCAGCGTGTTTGCGATATGATTCTAGCATTTTCATCTCCATAGATACAATTTAAAATTGGTAATTGAATGTTTACGGTTTGATACTACTTTTTAGAGTAACTTTTATTAAAAACAATTAGCTTCACAAATTGATATAACTGTCAGTATTTATAATGCTTTCACAGTTTTATGCTATACAATTTACCTTGTAAATAATTTCCGAAAATAAATGTGGTCAAACAGTTATAACTATCAATAAAAAGCGTTACTTAATTTATAAATCTCAATATTTATATTGATGTGTAGATAGTCACTTTTATCTTGTTTGAACAAGAATAAAATAAACTTATGATATTCTGACAATTGCCATCATAGTTAGAGCTAGAGTTATGGAACAGTTAGATAATTCTTATTATTATCACTCTACAGCTAATATTGGCAAATTAATCTTATTGAAAATAATTATTATGTATTGCTTATCATCTAAATTGTAGGCTTATTGATAATATAAAATATTCAGTATTATACGGACGCATACCATATATTGTATATGACTACAACTTATACCGTTGAATTCATCCATCAGGGCAAAACACATACTTTACAAGTACCTGAAGATAAAACAATTCTATCTGCTGCTGACGAAGCGGGTTTAGAATTACCTTCTTCCTGTAATGCTGGTGTTTGTACTACCTGTGCCGGAAAAATCGTTAATAGTGGTGCTGTAGACCAAAGCGACGGTATGGGAGTTAATCCAGATTTACAAAAAGAAGGTTTTGCACTGCTTTGCGTTGCTTATCCTCGTTCTGATTTGAAAATTGAAACCGAGCAGGAAGATGCTGTTTATGATAGACAGTTTGGTAAGGTTTAGGAAATAATTTTTTGTTAATGGTTAGCTGTTATTAGATAGCAGTTAATCATTAACAGTGAACAGTTATCAGTGAACAGTGAATAGTGAACAGTGAACAGTGAATAGTGAGCAGTTATCAGTGAGGGAATTTATAAATAGTGATTACTGATTTTATTTGTTTAGAAATTGATTTAAACTATGATGTTGCTCGACTGCATGATTGTATAGAGGTTGAGTTACAGAAGTATGGTAAACCTTTACGTTGGGCTATTACTGCTGTAGATTCTGATAATAAAAAGGTTGTTTTGGAAGCTGTTGTGACGAAGGATTAGTACTCCAGCAGATTCATTTTAATGATTTATTTTCTAGTCATATTTATATGACTTTAGCTATTAGACTTGGGTTTTCAACCCTGGTCGGGTGATTTAAATTGGATTAATTATTATTTTTTAATTTGGCAATATCTAAAAACTTTTATTTTAGTCAAAGATTACTGAAATATGGCTTACAGCGATTTAACTTTAAGTAAATTTAAAACTAGTTTCGATGTTTATATTGAGGAAGATAATAATTTATTTGCTGATATTAAACCTTTAGAAGCTAGCGAAAAATTAAAAAGTGATTTAAAGGAAACTGCTGAATTGGCTTTGGCTATTAATACAGAAAAAGCACGTTCGGAAATGATTGTTTTACCTATTTTATTGGAGATAAGACGTAGAAGTAATTATCAAATAAGTTTGTTTTCTGGGACAAATTTTGATGTTGATATCGAGAAAGGTTTGAATGGTTACTGTGATTTTATTATTAGTCGCTCAAAGGAACAGTTATTAATTAATGCACCGGTAACAATTATTATTGAAGCTAAAAACGAAAATATTAAAAATGGTTTGGGACAATGCGCTGGAGCAATGTTAGCAGCACAAATATTTAATCAACGAAAAAATAATGATATATCAACTATTTATGGAGCGGTGACTACTGGTGATATTTGGAAGTTTCTTAAATTAGAATCTAGTAGTTTATTTATCGATTTGAATAATTATTATATTAAGGAACTTGGAGAAATATTAGGAATTTTATCTCAAAGCTTTACATTGAATGGTGAACAGTGAATAGTGAACAGTTATCAGTGAATAGTGTACAGTAAGTAATTATTTAATGTATCAATCATAGATAATTAATAGCTTGTAACTGATAACTAACAACTGTTAATTTCTAACTGATAACTGTTCACTGATAACTGTTCACTGATTAATGCGTCCATATACTGCTATTTTAATTGTTCCTACCGGTGTGGGAGCAGCCATCGGGGGTTATGCTGGTGATGCTTTACCTGTCGCTAGAGCTATGGCTGAGGTTTGTGATGTTTTGATAACTCATCCGAATGTCCTTAACGGTGCAATGTTGTACTGGAATCTACCTAATACTTTGTACGTTGAAGGTTACGGGATTGACCAGTTTTGTAAAGGAAATTGGGGTTTGAATCCAGTACATCAAAATAAAATTGGTTTGATTTTTGACCGTGGAATTGAACCGGATTTACGTTTGAGAAATCTTCAAGTGAGTAATGCTGCTAGAGCAACTTTGGGATTAAATTTAACTGACTATGTAGTTACCGATGCTCCTTTAAACGTAGAATTACGGTCTGCTGAATCTGGCGCTAGTTGGGGTACGATTGGTAATCCGGGGAGTTTATTAAGAGCAGCGGAAAGCTTGATAAATAAGACAAAAGCGAGTGCGATCGCAGTTGTTGCTCGTTTCCCGGATTGCGTCGATGAAGAAACAGAACAGAATTACCGCGAAGGTAAGGGAGTTGACCCGATAGCAGGAGCGGAAGCGGTTATTAGTCATTTGATTGTTCGACAATTTGGGATTCCCTGCGCTCATGCTCCAATGTTCGCACCACCACCATTAGACGCAAATTTATCACCGCGTTCGGCTGCGGAGGAGATAGGATATACTTTTTTACCAAGCGTACTTGTGGGATTGAGTCGCGCTCCTCAGTTTATTACTAGGGAATCAAATCAATACTCTAGCGCTAGTGATATTTGGGTAAATCAAGTTGATGCTGTAGTTGTACCAGCAAATGCTTGTGGTAGCAGTGCTGTATTAAGTTTGAGTCAAACAAACACTCA
>CAKZYM010000772.1 GCA_937884685.1 uncultured Calothrix sp. | reverse complement strand
CCTGCACGATTAATTATTGATAGGTAATTTTGGTGTTCGCTATTAATAGTTCTATCTTGGTTAATTAATTGGCTAAAACCTAAAATTGCGTTGAGAGGGGTTCGCAATTCATGGCTCATGTTGGCTAAAAACTCGCTTTTTGCACGGTTGGCTGAGTCTGCTGCGACAACAGCTTTTTGTAGAGCTTCTGACTGATGTTGAGTTTGCGAAAGTAATTCTACTTGTTGTAATGCAACTCCTAATTGATTTCCTATTTGCAGTGCAATACTAATTTCTCCAGTTTTCCATTCACGAGGTGTTTGATTATGATAACTTGCGAGCAATCCCCAAAGTTTATTTCCACGGAATATAGGGATAATTATATAAGCTTTGGCTTGAAATTGCTCTAATAAGTGAATGTAAGATTGGGAAAATCCAGCTTGATAAATATCAGAAACGCAAACAAAACTTGATCCATTGCTATAGCTATCTTTTTGATTTTCTGCTTCTAAAGTATCCCCTACTAAACCCAAATCACTATCAATATTTTGGATTATATATCCTTCTTCCAAAACAACGTTTTGGAAATCTCTGTTATCGTTCCCATCGGACATTACTGATACCCAACCACTTGCTACCGACTCAGCAACAAAACTCCCGGAATCATCAGAATCAAATCGATAAACCACAACGCGATCGCAATTTAAACAAAAGCGTAATTCTTCTGTAGTCGCAGCGAAAATTTTATCTATATCTAAGGTCTGACGCATTCTTTGCAGAGTGTGAGCGATAGCTCTTTCTCTTTCAACGCTTTCTTGTAAAGCTTGTTGGGCAACTTTAATTTCGGTAATATCAGTTACGGTCGCGATATAGCCTTTAAATTCGCCATGTTCGTCAATTTCCGGTAATGCTTGAGATATCACCCAAATCACTCTGCCATCGGGACGCAAAAAACGATATTCGCTCTTCCAAGGTATTTTCGCTGTAACTGCTTGTTTCCATGCTTGTACAACTCGTTCGCGGTCTTGCGGATGTAATGCTTTTATCCAGCCATCTCCTAATGAATCTGCGGTAGAAAGTCGAGTAATTTCGCTCCAATGCTGATTGAAGTAAATACATGAGCCGTCAGTATCAGTATTAATAATGGCAACCGGGGAAGCTTCAGCTAAATTTTTATACCGTTGCTGAGAAATCTGTAAATCCAATTCTGTTTGCTTGCGTTCGTTGATATCTGCCCAGTAACCGACGTATTCTATAGGTTCTCCCATGTCATCGCGAATCAACCGTATTTTTTCTTGGAACCAATGATAGGTACCATCACCGTGCAGAAAGCGATATTCACAGGTAGCATATTCATGTTCTGATGCTCTCGTAAGTTGTTTTCGCAGTTTTGAAACATCATCTGGATGTACGTGACGCAACCAGAACCCCGAATCTGACAAAAATTGTTGAGCTTGATAACCGACAATTTCGACAACATTTTTACTGATAAATGTATTCTCAAAGTTTCCTGAAGGTAAACGACTGAAAATAACAGCGGGAGAAGAAGTTAGTAAATATTGTAAACGTTCGGTTGCCAAATGCATTTGTTGCTGAGCAAGTTTACGGTCGCTGATATCTTCAAGAACAGCGATTATGTACTTAATCTCTCCTGAAGGTTCGCGGACTGCTGATGCTGTCAAATTTGTCCAAATCTTCTGTTTATCCTTTTTGGTCAAAGATTTTTCCATTGAAAAAGCATCGATTTGGTTATTAAAAAGTTGTTGAGCCAAATGTAAATATTCTTCGAGGGAATCAGGATGGGTAATTGAGGCACAAGTCATTTCTAAAAGTTCTGACTTAGGATAGCCGACTATCTGAGAAAATTGCTCGTTAATTTTGATAAACTTAGCCTCCGGGGAAACTTGAGCAATTCCTACAGCAGCGTTTTCAAAAATGGCGCGGAATGCTTCTTCTCTTTCGCGTAAAGCTGTTTCGGCGCGTTTGAGAGCAGTGATTTCTACTAATACATTCCCCACTCCTACAGGGATGTTATTTTCTCCGGGAATAGGAAAGTAAGAAACAAGAAATTCACGGATAACATCAGGTTTTGAAATGGAAGCAGCGCTTAATTCTAGATTGATAATTGATTGATTGGTTGCCAAAACTTGCTGATAAATTGGTTCAACATGAGGAGCTACCTGGGGTACAATTTCTCGAATCGTTTTTCCCAAATGTTCTTCTACCGATACACCGTTTATTTCAGCTAATAACTCATTAATTTGGACAAATTGTAATTCTCTATCTACAATTGTTAATCCTATGGGTGCATTACTAAAAAAAGCATTTAAACGAGCTTCCCGTAAAGCTAATTCCCTTTCTAAAATTTTACGTTCTTGGATATCCCGTCCTTCGACAATTAATAATACGACTTGATTCTTTTCGTCAAATACTGGTTTGACAGAACAGTCAACCGTCGAGATAATACCAAACTCACCGACAATATCTATTTCTGAGCGAATAAATTCACCAATTGCTGCTTTTTCAATTGCTGCTTTGAGATTTTCTTGACTACAGCAAATTTTATTTTCAAAAGATTTCCAGAACGGTAAATCTACAACTTCACTTTCTTTCAAACCAAAGAAATTAAGAGCAGTTTGATTAAGTGAAATAACTTTACCGTTAGGTTTTAGCAAAGCAGTAAACCCAAAGCTAGAGTTAAAAATCGCTCGAAAACGTCTTTCGCTTTCCTGTAAGATATTTTGAGCTTGTTTGCGTTTAATTAATCCCCCCAACTGTGCTGCTACAGCACCAACTAATTCTAATAAACGTTTATCCCGACTCTGAGTAGTAGATTTGGCAATTATCAAAACAGCTAAAACTTCATCTCCATTCAAAATCGGTACTGCAAAAAAACTTTTAAAACCTGTTTTTAAAGCTGTATCTTTACGTAAAAAATTAGTCTGTGAAATTTGAGCAATATTTTCTATCCAATAGGGTTGTTTGCTTTCCCAGACAATTCCAGGTAATCCTATTCCTTTACTAAAAGTTATGGTTTCGCTGTAATTACAAAACTTATCTAAATTTTCGTGATTATCATACCAACCAAGACAGTATTCTAAAAACTCACCATCGCTACTAGGAATCCATACTTCCCCAAATTCCCAATTAATATGACTGCAAATTAACTTCAGAATCAAACTAAAAGCGCTATCTATATTATTTGCTTTACTAATAGCTTGAGTTGCTTGTAATAACAAACGAGTTTCTAAGGAAGCCTGATTGAGTTCGGTTATATCACGTACAGTTGCCAAAACATATTGCTGTTGATTAATTTCGATTAATTCCGCACTTAATAAAGTTGTTCTAACGTCTTTACTAGCAGTATGAAAATCTACTTCTTGGTTGCAAATTTTTCCGCTCGAAACTAATAAATTCTTTAAATTATTACATTTTTCTGAATCATCCCATATTCCTAATTCTGAAGCCTTCCGACCAATTACTTGCTCTCGGGTACAATCAAAAAATCTACAATAACTATCGTTCACTTCTATATAAGTAAAATCTGGAAAAGTACTTAAAGCAATTGGGTCAGGACTAGAACGAAATGCTGAGGTTAATTTCTGCTCGCTTAAACCTCTTGCAGCTTCCGCTGTTTTTCTATTTTGCGCTTCTAAAGTCAAAGAAATTAAGTTGCCTAAAGCACGTCCAAAATTTATGTCTTCTTGCGTCCAAAAGTGAACCTTTTCTACCGCTTCTAAACATAACATCCCAGCAGTGACACCTGATAAACGCACGGGAACGCAGAACAAAGAACTAATATTATAAGGTTCGAGATAAATTTTACTTAAATCTTGAGTTCTCAAGTCAGAAGCAGGATTGTTAGTAGCAATAATTTCATCAGCATTCAAAAATTCAAAGAAAACCGGATAATCAGCAACTGTTATTGAAATTCCTTCAATATGAGAATCACGACTCAACTCAAATAAATCAACGCAGCGAATAATCGAATCATTCTCTTCATACAGCCAAAAGCTAGCTCTTTCTACTTCAATATTGCTTGCAGCAGCTTGGGTTATCTTCTTTAAAGCAGCCGTTAAATCACCATTGTAAATCGCCGGATTTCTAGCTAATTGAGTTAATGCCAAGTTATGATTACGTAACTTAAAAGCACTTGTTAATAACGCTTGCTGTACTCTTTTTGTTTCTGTAATATCGTCTAAAGTACTAATTATTTTAGTAACATCACCTTGGTCATCGTATAAGGGCATAGAACTGTAACACAAATCAACAGAATCACCCCATTTATTTAAATAACTAGTTTCCTTTTTATAAATAGCTTCACCATTTAAAACCTTTTCAAAATCTGATGATTCCCTAACAATTAGTGAAGGTAAGATAAAATCGGTAAAAGGATGGTTGATTAATTCATTAGGTTCGTACCCTAAAATCTTTTTTACAGCCGAATTCACAAAAGTAATACATCCTTTGGTGTCGGTTGACCAAATAATATCTTGGGATGTTTCAACTAATAAGCGATACTGATTTTCACTTTTCTTTAAAGCTGCTTCTGTTTCCAAACGATTATTAACTTCTTCTTGCAGTTTTTTTCGTGCAAGACTTTCTTGCTGTAATATTTGAGCTTGAGCTAAAGCAATTCCCAACTGAGCAGCAATAGATTCTAAAAAATAGACTTCAGCAGCAGTCCAATGACGCTGTGAATCAGCTTGATGAACGCAGATAATACCGTTTGCTTCACCTTTGTAAGAAGTTCGTATAGTCATAATAGACTTCATACCCACTTCCCGACACCTAGAAAGAGCATCTCGTAGCAACGGCTGTTTTTCTATATCATCAGTAGCAACAGCCTTATCTTGACTTAAAACACAGCTAAAATAGGGATTATATAATGGATGAAGCTCGCTATTTATATTTTGAGCAATCGAATTGTAACCAGTAGCAAGGTACTCCGCTTGAGCAATCATCTGCAATGCTGGAGAAGATGTGTAGCTAAAAATCACTCCCCGACTGACATTCAGCGCTGCACCTATCTGCTCAATAGCAGTCTTTAAAATAGATTCCGTATCAAATTCCGCACGAATTTTATCAGAAATTTCCTTCAATAATTGACTTTTATCAAGTTCTTGTTGCAGTTTTTCTTCAGCTTGTAAACGTTCTTTGGCTGAAGAAATAGCACAAGCAGCAGATAGTAAAAGTTCGATTTCCCATTCTTGCCAAACTATCGCTTCAGAGCGATTTTCAAAACGAATAAAACCAAAAAAATTATCCTTTATTATAATAGGTAAAATTAAAATTGCTTGAACACTCTGCGAGGAAAGTACGGAGCGTTCTTCTGCTGGTAAATCTGCAACCAAACTTGAAATAAAATTACCTTCGACAAGTAACTGTCTCCAACGAGGAAAAAGACTTTCGCAAAAATTACTTATATTTTGAACTTCATCTACATCAAAATTTGTATTACACCATCCGATTGGAGGACGATTATTTTCTACAATACATACACAACTAGTTTTAGATGCAATTCCCAAACTATTAACAATCTGCGAGTAACAATCATTACTACCATCAAAATTCAACAAAATGCGTTGAATTTCCACCAAAGCGCTTAAATAACCTTCGCGAGATTTATGTTGTTGATTGCGGATATTTAACTGAGATGCAGTTTCTTGTAGTTTATAGTTTTGTTCTTTTAGCTTTATTTGTAATTTTTGAATAGTGAGTTGATTTTCGACCCTAGCTAAAACTTCTTCAGCCTGTAAAGGTTTAGTAATATAATCAAATGCGCCCAAATTAAAAGCTTTGACTTTCTCAGCAACTTCATCGATTACGCTGAGAAAAATTATCGGAATATCCCTAGTTACTTGACTTTCTTTGAGATGCTGACAGACATTATAGCCATCTATATCCGGCATCACAACATCAAGTAAAATTAAATCAGGAGGAGAAGCCAATGCAGCATTAATAGCCAATTTCCCTGTAACCGCTCTTTGAACTTTATAACCTCGACCGGACAGAATATTTGATAAAAAATGTAAATTATCAGGACTATCATCAACAATAAGAATTTTGGTATTTTTATTCATAGAACAACCATTAGCAATCAATTATTTATAGTAATTAACCTGAGTTCGGGTTGGAATAAGAATTTGAATAATCAATCAGGAAATAGATAGTATGCAGCAGTAATAATATTTTGCGACTTAATTCTATTCTATGGTGTAGCTTTATTTATTTATTTATTGATTTAGTAATTTACAAAATATTCTAATGATAAATAATACAAATATTAGGTCGTTTTTTTATTATTATTTACTAGACCCAACCCTCTATTTGTTTATCTAATATTTGTTTAGTAGAATCAGCCACTATATCTAAACGAAAATCTTTAACTAACCCAGTTAGACTATCAGACAAAGGGGCTTTACTTTCTGGTAATTCTTCTAAAATAATCTGCAATAAGTCTTCATCAACTTCATTTGCAGCTTGATTTAGCCTTAAGACCCAAGCGTGAGGCATTGTCATCAAATCTTCAAGTAACGAAGCATGAGATACTTCATTATTAAAATCGCTTGCTCTGGTATAAGTAAGGCGAGAATTAGTTAATTTGCTATCAAGATTTTTTGGAATATCAAGCACAATATAGAAAGAAAAAATAGAGCCTTTTCCTACAGTACTTTCTACCTCAATTTCTCCTCCCATCATGCGGACAAACTTACGAGTAATGGTTAAACCCAAACCAGTTCCTTGTAAAGATTTTCGTCCTGCATCAGCTTGTGCAAAAGCATCAAATAAATCGTCTAATTCCCCGAATGAAATACCACATCCGGTATCTTCAACTTGAAACATAAGACGAGCTGATGAAGAAAAATCAACATCCTTTGCTTCGTTTTCAGAAAAACTAACTCGTAAAATAACAGACCCTTGAGGAGTAAACTTGATAGCATTACCGATAAGATTGCACAAACAACTGCGTATTTTTTTTTCATCAGCATAAATATATCCAGGAACATTAGGAGCAACTATAAAATTTAACTTAAGATTTGTTTGCTTTAGCTCAAGCAGAAACATTTCTTTAATATTATCGAGTAAATGATACAAATCGAAGCGTCTGTTGTCTAAGTCAATAGCTCCTAACTCAATTTTGGACAACTTCAAAACATCATTAATTAATGCAAGTAAATTTTCTGCACTGCGGTTGATAATATTGATATTTTCTTGATGTTCGGCATTTAATAGATAATTATCGCTTATTAGTTTAGAAAAACCGATAATTGCATTTAAAGGAGTTCGTAATTCATGACTCATATTTGCAAAAAAAAGGGTTTTGGCTTGAGATGCTGCGACTGCATCGAGTTCTGCTTTACGTCGTTCTTCAGCTTCATTTTTAAGCTGTTTATTTTGTTCTTTTATTTGTCGAGTCAATTTTTGAATAGTCACTTGATGTTTGACTCTTGCTAATACTTCTTCAATCTGAAATGGCTTAGTTATATAATCCGCACCACCGGCTTTAAAAGCTTTAATTTTTTCATAGACATTATCTAAACAACTTAAAAAGATTATCGGGATATCAGAAGTTTGTTTAGATCCTTTAAGTTTTTTACAGACTTCATAACCATCAACATCTGGCATTTTTATATCTAGCAAAATTAAATTCGGTCGAGTTAATCTTGCAGTGATTAAAGCCATTGAGCCAGATATTGCAGACAGCACAGTATATCCATTTTCAGATAAAGTAGCAGATAAACTTTGAAGATTTTCCAAGGTATTATCAACGATTAAGATATTTTCCCCACCGGAAAGTCCGTGTGAATCACTTTTCATTGCTGACGTACAAAAAACATTAAACTTAGTTTTCTACGCTACCAGCAGAAATCACCATGCGACAGTGACACAGGTCACTAGGGAAAGAAGTAATAAGTAATAAGTAGGAAGTAGTAAGTAATGGGTAATGGGTAATAGGTAATAGGTAGCGAACTGGAAATGAAAAGTTACCAGAAGTTGATAATTAATTTACTACTCCTAACTCCTAACTTTCTACTTGCTGTATTACTTAACTTATCAATAACATCCTACAAAGTAGACTTTGCGGATGCGCTCTCCTATTCAAAACCGTCATTATTAAATTGATGGCTACAAGAGGTAAAAATGGAAATAAAGTCAACTAACCCATATCCTTCTGCTGTAAACGTTCCCTCTGGCTATTTAAATATCATGGGTTACGTTGATGAGTCAGAAGTAAATGGTCCTGGGAGTCGTGCTGTTGTTTGGGTACAAGGTTGCAAACGAGAATGTGGGGGTTGTTTTAATCCGCAATCTTGGTCATTTGAAGTTAATCGACTTGAATCGGTTGATTCACTTGCTGAGAAAATTCTTAGTAAACCGGGTAATAAAGGTCTGACATTTTCGGGAGGAGAACCTTTTTGGCAAGCGACAGAATTGGCTTCTTTAGCTCGTAAAGTTAAAGAGAAAGGACTGAACGTAATGGCTTTTACCGGGTTTACTTTAGAGAAATTGCAATCGGAACAAGCACCAGCAGGTTCTAAAGAATTGTTAGAACAATTAGATATTTTAATAGATGGCCCTTTTATTGAATCTTTAGCAATCAATTCGACCGATTCACCCGTATCATCCAGCAATCAACGGGTGCGTATATTTAATCCAGATTTTCAAGACAAAATTACTTGGGCCAGCGACCAAATTGAAATTCACGTATTTAAAGACGGTAGTCGATTAGTTACTGGTTATAAAGGTTGGTATGAGCAATAGTTTGATTTTGGATTTTAGATTTTGGATTTTGGATTATAAGAGTTAGGAGTTAGGAGTTAGGAGTTAGGAGTTAAGAGTTAGGAGTTAGGAGTTA
>CAKZYM010000771.1 GCA_937884685.1 uncultured Calothrix sp. | reverse complement strand
TAATAGATTCTGGGCTTGGATATTTTGGACACAACCCTATCCATTACCAGAAAACCTAATGGGTCCACAGGCTGGAGCATTTGCTAAATCAGCAGCTGGTGATGATGTGGAGGCTGGTGAAGACTATGCAGCTACCAATGGAACAGAAGAAGCCTTCCATGCTATGTGCGAAGATTATAGAGCCGGAAAAGGTGTTGATATGGAGCATGATAAATCAGATGTCAATGTGAAAATTGATGAGCCCACTTTGGTCATTTGGGGAAAACAATCGAACACGGGAAACTTAGATTACCCAACTATTTGGAAGATCGAAATCAATAACGTCTCCTTTTTAGAATTAGATGCTGGACATTTTATTGTAGAGGAAAAACCACAGGAAGTATTAGACGCAACGCTATCTTTTTTAACCAAGTAAACGAAGCATAAAACCAATAAAGAAAATGAAAAAAATACTAGCCTTTGGCGCAAGTAATAGCAGCACATCTATTAATAAGACATTAGCGACCTTTACCGCTAACCAACTCAAAGAGGCGACAATTACCGTTGCTGATTTAAACGATTATGCATCGCCATTATATTCTGTTGACCTAGAAAAAGAGATTGGTATCGATAAAAAAGCAATGGACTTTTATAAACTAATAAACGCAAACGATGCTATTGTAGTTTCCATTGCTGAGTACAATGGTCTGCATACCTCTGCCTTTAAAAACCTTTGGGATTGGCTATCCAGAATTCCTATGGAAAAACCAATGAATATTTGGGGAGGAAGACCAATGTTTTTGCTAGCAACTAGTCCAGGTAGAAGATTAGAGAGTAATGTATTTAAGGTATCCAAAGAGATATTTCCACATTTTGGGGCAAACATCGTTGCCGATTTTTATCTACCCTCGTTTAATCACTTTTTTAAAGATGGACAAATTGTTGAACCGCCACAAAAAGAGGAATTCAATATACAGCTACAAAAATTTCAAACACATTTAAACGAATTATAGTTATGACAAGCAAAAATATACTTTTAACAGGCGGCCATTCGGGAATGGGATTGGAACTAACAAAAATGCTTATAGATGAAGGTCATAAAATTGGCTTAATCGTCAGGAATGAAAAAAGAAAAAATGACGCAATAGAAGAATTGAGTAATTCTTCAAAACAAATAGATTTCTTTTTTGCAGACTTAAGTAAAAGAGAAGACATACAACGAGTAGCTAAAGACATTAAAACTAGTTGGACAAAAATTGATATTATTTTTAACAATGCGGGTGTGCTTCTGGATAAGCTGTATTTTTCAGATTATGGTAACGAGTTACAACTTGAGATTAATGCTCTAAGTCCATACCTTTTAACAAAAGAACTACTTCCAATTTTAGAAAAGTCTCAAAATGCTTTAGTAGTCAACACGGCTACAAGCGGTTTACAGAACAAGAAAACAATCGATATCCCGAATTTCAAAAAGCCTAAAAAATTCACCAAACTAACGGGCTCATATTTAGATTCCAAATTTATGATGGTATTGTTAATGAACTATTTGGATAGTAAAAACAAAAACATTCGCGTAATAAGTGTTAATCCCGGAGCTATTAAAACAAAAATGACAGCAGGTGACGGAATGCCTTTTTGGTTAAAACCTATTAGAAACTTGCTCTTTAAATCCCCAAAAAAAGGCGCACAGAATTTGTACGACGCTGCTTTTAGTGAGAAACTTAATGGAAATGGAATTTATATAAGCGACGGTAAAGTGAAAGAAATGAAAGTTGCTTTGAATGATAGCGAGTATAATCAACTGCTAAAATAAAAACGGAAAAAAATTCAATAACGTTTGAAGAATATGGAAATAGGTATCGATAGTTTTGCTGCTTCACCAAACGGTTTCGAAGATAATGCAAAGGCAATTCAAGAATTATTAGAGCGCATAGCATTGGCAGACCAAGTGGGCATTGATGCTTTTGGCATAGGAGAACATTACAGAAAAGAGTTTCTAGACTCTGCCCCAACTACTATTCTAGCAGCAGCGGCAGCACGAACAAAGAATATAAAATTAACTAGTGCCGTAACTGTGTTAAGTACCTCAGACCCAGTTCGCGTATTTCAGAATTTTTCCACTATTGATTTGATTTCTAATGGTCGGGCAGAAATTGTTGCTGGTCGCGGTTCTTTTACCGATTCGTTTCCGATTTTCGGTTATAATTTGAATGATTACGATGCTATTTTTTCTGAAAAATTAGAACTTCTTTTAAAAATTAGAGATAATGAGATTGTGAATTGGTCTGGACTTTTTCGTCCGCCACTTCGAGAACAAGCTATATATCCAAGACCTATTCAAAAAAAATTACCTATTTGGTTAGGCGTTGGAGGTACTGCTGCGTCCTTTGCAAGAGCCGGCAAACTAGGCTTACCATTAATGGTTGCAGTTATTGGAGGGCAAACCCACAAGTTTGCGCCTTTGGTAGAACTTTACCGAAAGACTGGGGAAGAAGCTGGTTTTTCACATCAAGAATTAATAGTCGGATTGCATTCCTTTGGTTATGTTGCTAAAACAAGAGCGGAAGCTATAAATGCTTTTTACCCGAGTTATGCTGAAGTCATAGCTTCCATGAATAAAGAACGTGGTTGGGTGGCACCCTCAAGAGAACAATTTGAAGCTCAAGCTGATGAAAATGGAGCTATAGTTATTGGAAGCCCTGATGAAGTTGCCGAAAAAATAATAAGACACAGTAAAGCTTTAGGAGGCATTTCGCGATTTAATTTTCAAATGGATGTAGGCTTATCGCATGAACAAATGAAAAAGTCTATTGAACTAATTGGCAAAAAAGTAGTACCGCTTCTAAATTCAAAATAATAGTAATGCGTAAAATCCTATTTCTTATAATACTTAGTTCGATTACAACATACAGTCAAACAGTCCAAAAAGATACGTTACAGTTTAAAGGTGATTTCAGTTTATCTGGGAGCTTAACTGATGGAGTAGAATTTCAACGCACATTTCAATTTGAGTTTAATCCAACTTTTGAAAAAACTTCTTGGAGCTTAGAGAATAAATTCCGATTTCTGTTTAGTGATGCAGATGACGAAGTTTTGAATCGAAATTGGGACGCTTTAGTACTTTATAAATTTTATATCAATGGCAAGAAAAAATGGTATCCATTTTTAGTTACTAATGTAGAAACCAACTTAGGTTATGAATTAGAATTACGTCTAGGTTCTGGCGGTGGTTTGGCATATAAGCCTACATTCAAAAATGGAAATAAATTACTATTTGCTTTTGCATCTATATACTACCGAAATAGATATACAGAATCCATCTTTGTTAATAGTAATCGCATGGGAAATCAAAGAAATATGTTGAGATTAGTTTTACATTATAACGGAAGTACTCAAATTTTAAAAGATAAAATACTATTGAAAACAGATGGATGGTTTTTGCAATCTACAAGAGAAAGTACAGATTATATTTTTAAACTATACGCAAGCCTAGAATTTAAACTTACCAAAGTTTTTTCCCTAACAGCTGACTATCGTTATAATTATGAAAATGTAAGTTTAGAAAGTTTAGATAATAATCAACAATTTGCTTCAATAGGTATTAAAGGAAATTTTGATTGAAAATTATAGAATTTGGAAGAAGAACAAATTGATTTTTTTAAAAAGGAGTTGAACAAATATATTGATGTACCCTTTGAAGAAGAATGGATAGAATTTAGACGACATTTGAAATGCATTGCCTATAATAGTGGTGACATTATTTTTCAACACTCCAAAATCTGTTTTGATATGCTTTTTATTACTACAGGGATTGCCGTTACGGAATATTTTAATGAAAGTGAACAAACGATTACACGGTTCTTCAAATCCAAAAACCTATGTAGTAATATTTCAAGTTTTTTAACTAAAGGGGTCGTAAACGATGTTGTCTCCGCCGTCACTGATGTTAAGGGTATATTAATCCCAAATAAATTATTTGTTG
>CAKZYM010000770.1 GCA_937884685.1 uncultured Calothrix sp. | reverse complement strand
CGGGTGGGGAACATGTTTCCCTAGTTGGTAGTGGTGCAAGTTCTGGAACTGTGACCGGTACCTTTGACGGTGAAGCTGGAAATTATCAAGTCAAGCTGAGTTATTACGATGAAAATGATGGAAAATCTGATGCTCGCGTTACCGTTGCAGGTGATATTCAAAGCTTTGAATGGAACCAGAATTTAGGTTCTGCTGGTGCGACTGCTGCAAGTCTGACCGAGCGTATAACTCACTCAAACATTGCATTACAACAGGGTGATACTTTCGAGGTTTTTGTTGAGGGTGATGGTGGTGAACCGGCACGTTTTGACAAAATTGAATTTATTAGAATCGAGTCTCAACCACCTACTACATACTATGTTTCACCCAATGGTAACGATAATAATCCAGGTACATCAGACCAGCCTTGGAAAACAATTAACTATGCTGTAAGTAAATTTTCCAGCGTTAAAGCAGGAGACACAATATTAGTCAAGCCGGGAACCTATACGGAGCTAATTACCCTGGATAAATCAGGTAGTGCAGACCTCGGTCATATTACCCTGAAAGCTGACGGTCAGGGTCAGGTAATTCTCAAAGACCCAGACCCCGTTGTCGGTGATTTTAAAGAGGGTGTAATTCAGTCTGCTAATCGAGGTTACTGGATTATCGATGGTTTCAGAATTGAGAACACATCCTGGGCTGGTATTTCTCTGCGAAATGCAAATAACATGATTGTGCAAAACAACCATACCTTTGAAACTGGTGCCTCTGGTATTATTGTCATGCCAGATAACTTTTTTGGAGGAGGGGAAGCTGAAGTTACCAGTAAAGATATCAAGGTACTCAATAACACTATTGAACGAGCAAACTGGAGATGGACGGGTACAGGAGCTATAGGTCTCCAAGAAGCTTTAAGCATTTGGGGTGTGGATGGTTTTGAAGTTGCTAATAACCTTGTAACAGAAGCTACACGCGAGGGTATAGATGCTAAAACTGGCTCTCGTAACGGTACTATCCATAGCAACACTGTAACTGGTGTTGCAAGCATTTCTGGAACTAATGCTGGTTATAATGGTGGTCCAGCTATTTATGTAGAAGGAAGTCGCTCTGACGTTTTCAACATCGATGTTTACAACAATATCGTTTATAACAACTTCGCAGATGGAATTGTAATCGCTGATGAAGAAACCGAAATAGGAGAAGGAGATGTTAAAGACATTAGAGTCTATAACAATCTTGTTTATGGTAATGGAATTGTGGGTCAAAACGGTGGTGCTGGAATCATGGTAACTAGCAACGTTAATGATGTCGAAATTATCAATAATACTGTCGTTGGCAATGTCCAGTCTATTTTTATCGATGGAACTTTCTACAATGGTTACAAAGCATTCGATATCTTAGTACGTAATAACATCTTCGCCAATCCTGCTTTTCAAAATGGTTTCATTAAAGAAGCAAACGATTTAGTTTTAGACAATAACCTGTTTACCAATCAATTTAACTTACTCTATGAAGGTGGAACTGGACTAAACAACCTCACACAAACCAACAACTCTCAAATTGCATCAATTGGTTTAGTAAATTCACAAGCGAATAACTTACAGCTATCTTCAACTCGTTCCGTAAATTTACAAGCAAGTGATTTCGAGCTATCTTCAACCTCTGCTGCAATTGATGCAGGTTCGACTTTAATCCCTAATTATGCATCTATCGACAAGAACGGAATCACCAGAGATAAAGATGGAGATGGGGATGGAAATGCAGAACCCGATATTGGTGCTTATGAGTATCTTGTTTAATCCTAATACCAATTTTGTATAAGGTTACACTTAATTACCCCTAGCTTACTTGGCTGGGGGTATAGCTTTAGTTACTCTTATAGCTTCTTTCAATAATTTTATTTCAATGCGGACATAATCAACATTTAGAACAAACGAAAATTATTTTGACTCTTCACCATGTATTAATCTCAAACCGTAGGTTTTACTAATTTTTTCAAGAGCTAATTGATGATACTTTGGCTCAAATTCCACTCCAATACTATTACGTCCCCAGTTCGCTGCTTCAATACAAGTTGTCCCCTTTCTCATAAATGGGTATAGCACGTATACCCTACAAATGAAAACATCTTAACTAATCGTTGCCCTAACTCTAAAATAAAATAATAATTAGTTCAAGTCTGAAAGCTAATCATTATTTTTCATTGCGTTATCAGCCGTTTTGAATTTGATGAATGGAGTAAAAGTTTTTATGTCGAGTTGAATTAAGACCAGTATCTTCTGTTTTTAAAGTAATCAAATATATTTTCTTCTCTAGTTTGAAAATCCTCCTGAAGAGATTGCTGAAAAATTAAAGGATTTGTTTATTAAAATTAATTTACGTCCATACGCAAAAATTCTAATTAATCTATTAAATTAATCAGTTTGTGGAGGTAATTCAATGGGAGATAAGAAGGGAGGATATTTGTTATCTATAATATCTTCTTCGCTCATTTGAAACTGTTCCGTTTGTTGTTGTTCTTTGTCTTTCTGCGCTTTCTCAGAATTATCAGATTTATTTGATTCGGATGATTTCTTAGCCGCAGCATTCTTAGCTTGTTGTTCTTTCTCTTTTTGTTCTTTCTCTTTTTGCTCTTGTGCTTTTTTCTGCTGTGCTTGTTGCGATTCTACAATTGCTTTTGTTACTGCTTCTGCTGTTGCTGCTGCTGAATCTTTGGCTTTGGGGTCGTAGGTTTCAATTATTACCGAACGTACTACTTGTTCTCCTGTGGTACTTGTTGCTTGGAGCATCAAATTTAAACTACCGGGTTTTGGATCTAAGGTGAAGGGTATAGAACCTTTTAACGGTACAGTACCGGGAGCGGGTAATAATTCAACTTTTGTACCAAGACTAGCATCAACTTTCCAAGATAAAGTTACAGGTGGAGTTGTTTTATCTTTCTTGATTGGAATCAGATATTTTGCTGGTGCAGATTTACCATTAATTTTGAAATTGATAATTTTTATTGGCTTGGGTAAAATTTTAATTATTTCTGTTTTTTTTATGATTATTTCATTTCCAACTTTTGCTTTAGGAATTGCTCTGAGTTCAAAAATATAATCACCCGGTTTTTTGATTCCGCTACTGACATTTTTACAAATAAGTGGTTCTCCTTTGCGACAATTGCGTCGAAGTGATAATGGTATACCTTCGCTAAAGTCGTAGGTTTTTAACTTGCTGATAACAGCACCCTCAGCATTACGACCCACTAATTGTAATGATTGTAAATACTTAGAATTAACTGTAGTCCAATTTAATTTAATCTCGGATTTATTTATGTCTATATTTTTAGATTTTGTTTTAACTTTTTTATCGATTGTACCATCTCGATAAGTGGCTTTAGTCGAAGCAAAACTGATAATTTCTGGGCTAGGAATTGGCGTAATAGTGACTGAGTTTGTTTTAATTGTAGAGGGAACAGCACCTTTTCCTTGTTTTGGCTGGGCTGTCATTTCAAAAATATAAGTCCCTGGTTGGCGAGCGTTACTACGAATATTTTTACAAGTTAATAATTGTTTTTGTTGCTTGCAAGATGATTCTAATACATCGGGTATTCCTTTACTAAAATCATAAGTTTCCGGACGTGTTAGCGGCTTCCCATCAGCAGATAAACCCACAATTTTAATTGAAGATAAACGTGATGGATGATTAATTGCAAAACCTAAATGGATAACATCATCATTAACAGCGCTATAGTTGCTATCTTCTGGATAAAATTCAAAAACTTTCGGTGAAGGTGGAATTCTAAATAGTAACGACCAAATAAAGTAAGCACTTAACCCTATTCCTAAAAGCGCTAATAATAAAAACGGTAAAAATTGCCACCAAGGACGCGCTTCCCAAACTAAAACACCAGGAAAGCTATCGCTCAGTAAAGGTAATTCTTGAGAATCTTCTAAATCTACAGTAAAGTTAAGAATCTTGGCTCCACCAAGAAACGGACGCTTCCACCATTTCTCAGGTTTCACCAGTACATCAACAGCAACAGTTTGTTGGGGATGGATAAGTGCTTGTGATGGTTCAAGAACGTAACTACAAATACCTCCTTCATCTAAATCCTTTACCTGCAAATTTACCAACCGTGGTGTATTCCCAGAATTATTCAAGCGGACTTGATACATTCCCGATTTAGATTTCACCCGACTGATAACTGTCCGCAATTCAGCCTGTAACTGATAGTTCGGGGGTACCTCTAAATAAAGTAAATCTAATAGTTTTAATTCCGGATTATTCTCCGAATACAAGCGTAGAGTTGGGATATAGCTTCCGGAAAGGGTATTCAGAGGAGGGGTAATTACAAGAGTTATCTGTCCGCTATCACCGGGATTTAGATTCAGACAATCTGTCTGTAATACCAAACCTGCATCCGGGAAATTTTGCGGATAAATCACCCGATACCAGCTTTTAGGTAAATCCGAACAAACCAATCTAAATCGGTCTACACGTTCCCCGCGATTATATACGAATATCTGAACCGAATGCGCTCCCCCACTAGGAATGACGGCTGGTTCTTGTGATGTAGTTGCAGGTTGGATAACAAAAGTAGGGTCGCTGCTGCGTACAATATCAGAAGTACCCGGTAAAATCTGAATATACTGCTGATACTGTATTGGAGTCTCCGCAGGATAATCCTCCGGTGCATCAACTACAACAGTATAATCATAAGTCCCCGGTAGGACATCTACAGGTATATCAAACTCAAAGACTACTTCTTCACTTTGATTGGAACCTAAAGCTAATAACTTTTGTCCCGATTTACACCATCTGTTTATACCAAGCGAATTTTCTTGAATATAAACTTCAATAGTCGCACTATGAGTTCCTTTATTACAAACAGTGACGCTCAATTCAAAAGTTGAACCGCTAACCACAGAATCTTTACCAGAAGCACTGATAATTACAGCTAATGGTTTAACAATTTGTGCCTCTATTGTTTCGAGATGTTGTAAATCATCGGACAAAACTCTACTTAGCATCGATTTTTCTCCTTGTAGTATGGGGGTTAAGTAGTAAGTAGTAAGTAGCAAGTAGTAAGTAATAAGTAATAAGTAATAAGTAATAAGTAGCTAGTTGTGAGTATTGAGTTGGGAATAAAGTTTATTGGTTTTGTTTTAGTTTTTTAGTGGTAGAAATCAGTATTTTAATTATTTCATTAAGTTCTGGTAACATCTCTGTAAATTTATTTTGTAATACAATATTAGACTCAATCATGACTTCAATCCAAAACTTACATTCAGAAGCTTCTTTTAAACCGATAGAGTACTTTGATAAAAAGTCAGGTCTAGATTGTGCAAATTCTGCCTCCGCACAGTTAGCACCAATGCTAGTACCACAACGTAAAAATTGCTTTGATAACACTTTGGAAGCATCATCGAAAGGCTTTTTATTTAATTCTATATAAACATTTATTACCCTAATCGCAAATATTTTTGTTCTTTTCTGAATCGAATTTTTATTATTCATAAAAACAAAATTTTACCTGATTACTTACTACTTACTCCCTACTTGCTACTTACTACTTACTACTTACTACTTCTTACTTACAATCAAAACGCTTCTGTACAATCCGATTTATCTTCACTTGATGGTCATTACCTCCGGTAGTAACTAAAACTTTGTCTCCGATACGAACTACATCTACACTTTTAAGCGGTTTGGATGAATCGCGGATTATTTTACCTGCTTTATCTTGATTATTGCTGCGTTTACCAGTTGAATCTAAAGACCAAAGTCTTGCTTTACCATCATCACCAACACCTGCTAAATAACAAGCGTCATTACTCAAAGCTACAGAATGAACTGCTTGATTCCCAATATTCCATTCATCGAGTAAATTACATTCTTGTGAAGATGTTAAACATTTATCTAAATCCCAAATTTGAATTGTTCCTCGGTTGTTAGAACTAACTAAGAAATCGGGACGATTCGTAACATTTGCAAGACTAAGAATATAATCTTCTTTTCCACCTAAATTTTTGTTTACTTCCAATAAACGGTCAGTATTAAAATCCCAAATTTTAAGCTGATTAAATCTACCCGCAATTGCTAAATGACTTTCTTTTTTTCCTACTAATGCTAAAGAATTAACTGCAAACCCTGCTTGGATTTGACGCTTTATGCGTCTATTCAAAGGTACATATTCTTCTGTATTCCATTGCCAAACTATACCGCTACCATGACCGCTAAATAAAGAACGCGAGTCTTTGGTAAATGCTAAATCGAATACTCGGTCGTCTTTCTGACCAATATCAGTAAAAGGTAGCGAAGATTTGCCTGATAAGATATCAAATACCTGAATTTCTCCATTTTCATATCCTACGGCTATACGGTCATTATTTAACGGACGGTAGCTAATCACTCTTACTGCTTTGTCTGTATTTTGGAACACTCCTAACGAGCGTAAACCGGAAGGTGTTACCTGCCAGCGACGTATAGTTTGGTCGTTAGAACCGCTAAAAACTTCGGTAGCAATTCCGTTTAATTTGACACTATTAACAGTAGCAATATGGTGTTGTTTTAGTAGTTGCTGGGCAATAATAAACCCTGTTAATATTGCCATACAAGCTCCTGATAACTGTAGCCATAAAGGAATGACGGGCAAGAATTTTAATTCTATATTTTGAGTGTCATTACGTACTTCAACTCGGCTATCTTTTGTAACAGCTTTTACTTCCAATACTTTGTAACTTGCTAAGCCAAATACCGGACGCAATTGTCCTATTTTCAGCTTCAGCTTCGTTAATCCATTCAGGTGTAAGTTTGCGGTTTCTGGGGATAATTCTGCGTGAGGTAAATTTCGTGAATTGTCTTTGCTATTCCAACTACTCCAAAACTTTAATCGAGCAGGAAATTCCCAAGATTTTTTTTCGGTTGGAGCGGGTTCTAATTTTATATCTGCTAATTGTTCGGGCTTTTGCTGTATAGTATGGGCACCATTAATATTAACTGTTACTGATTGCACGAGATTACTTTGATTGTCGAATTCTAAACTGAATTCTTCAGTAGTGTAATGATTGAATTTATTCCACCATTTGTCCTCTTTAATTGAGTCATTAATCAAGTTTTGATATTTAAAATCGATATATCCTTGCGGTAGTAGATTTAAAATACCATCTACTCTAACTGACGGAGCATCCAAGGCTATTGCTTCTATGGTAAAAGGATAGCTTTTACTTTCGGCTTGAGCTAGTTGTGAAGGAATTTGACATTCAAAAATCTCTTTAACTTTTGCACCAGGTGCTAGCTTTAAATCTCTTATTGAACCATAGTCAAACCAAGAGCTATCTAAACCTAAAAAGCGTAGAGTTACTTTACTACTTCTTTGATTAAAGCTTTCTATAGAAACCGGTATTTGAAAACGCTCTCCCGGAAAGCGGTTAAATTCTTTATTCGCTAAATCAAGTTGCGGTGCTGGAACTCCTTCACCAGGTATAACTAATCTAATAACTTGACGACTTTCTTCAGATGCAGGTAATTCCAGGGAAAACACTCGTACCGTCAGCGTCATTAACCCTGCAAATCCCTGTCTGGGAATCGTAGAAATAAAAACTGAAAACTTAGTTGAATCACCAGGGGGTTTTTTTGTACAAACTTCCGGAGAAATTTTGTACCAATTGCTATCTGAGTCAGGTTTAGCTACATCTGCTAAAAGTTCTACCTGAAATGTTGCGAAGTCGTCACTATTATTTATGACAGTTACATCAAAAGACACACCTCCTGGCTGAAACGTCAGTTTGTTTGTAGAAATTTTAGTTATAATTTTTTCTTTTAGCATAGCGATTAGTAAGTAGCAAGTAGTAAGTATTAAGTAGTAAGTAATAAGAAGTAAGAAGTAAGAAGTAAGAAGTAAGTAGGAAGAAGTAAGTAGGAAGTTAAAAGTTATGAGTTGGGAATTTTTTATAAATTATCACTGGTTAAAATTAACGTAAGCGGATTACTTGCTACTTGCTACTCGTTATACCGTTTCTTTATAAAGATGCGCCGAATTCAGCCCACGAAGGTGGGCTTTGTTTGGTTAGCCCCACTCTTCCAGAGTGAGGGCTATTAAGCGCAACCTCATACAAAATTGGTATTACTTGCTACTTGCTTTGATTAGTCACCAACTTTTTGTCTTGCTTGTTGCGACCGTAATAATAAAGTATTAATATCAACGTTTCCAGATAGTCCAGAAGCTAAAGCTGCTTTTTTGGCTTGGTCAGTTTCTTGACGCATTTGCTGTACCCTATCTTTAAGACTTTGCTCCCGAGCAAAAATTTCATGTGCCATGTCGTTAAACATCCCCGCTAATTCCCCGAGTTCATCGGAACGTTGAGTAATAGGTGCGATTTTTTCTGGTTCAAAGGGAATTGAATCATCCTCAATTTGTTTTGCTGCTTCATTCAGTTTTAATATTGGGTTAATTAACCAACGAGTTACCAACAATCCCAATAGAATGCTAAACGCAAAAGTACCAATTCCCAGAATAATAGTTGTATTTCTAGTTTGCTCGACAGCTTGCATAAATTCTATTTCCGGTATAACCAGAATTATCAACCAATCAAGATTAAATTCATTAAAAGGTGTAATTTTTGCTATTTGTGCTTCTCCTGAAGCAGAAAATGTAAAGAATTGTTCGCTGCTAATTTTGTCAAAACCTGAAAATTCTGTATTTATTTTCTGGGTTGCACCTTTGATAATTAAATCTTCACTATCACTAGCTGAAACTCTTTGAATTGCTGTATTTTTTCCTTTATCAATAAATAAAGGTTTATCGCTAGATGCAGCGATTAGTTTACCAGAACGTTCGACAATAAAAATCTTTTTTGATGTATTGTTAGCAAAATTAATCAGAAAATCGCTAATCTGAGTTAGGAAAAAGTCCACAGCTAAAACGCCAAGAAATTCATTCGTTTTATTATCGTAAACTTCTTGGACTGCTGATAAACGTAATTGAGTTTTTGAAGAAGTTCTTTTTGCAAAAACTGGAGTCCAGATAGATTTATTTTTTCCCAATGCAGTCTTATACCAAGGACGTTTGCGGGGGTCGTAGTTTTCTTCATTTTTAATTATTTTACCGCGTTCGCCTTTATCTGTAGCCTCCATGACAACATTTTTTCTTTCTGGAGATGCATAACCAATATTAAATGATAATTTATCTCCTTCCCTGACTATACTTCTGACTAAACCATTTTTCTCAGTTCCAAATTGAATCCCATTAACATATGGAAATAATTTAGCTTGCTTCCAAAAATATTTTTCTAATACATCTACATTTTTTAAGTTTAACTGTCTTTCGCTAATTGCATCGGTATTAATTCGATTAATTAAATGAGGTTCTTCTAAATAATTTTCTAATTTTTCTTTTACTTGTGAATTTAAGGCTTTCATATTTTGTTCCTTAAACTTTTCGGCTGCCTCCAAACTACTTTTAATCGCTATAGCTCCTAACATTCCCACACAGATAACTAAAGGGATTAAAAAAGCAAGAGGAACAGTAGTTCTTAGTGAAGACCAAATCGGAACTTTCGTTTTTTGAGTATTTTCTACATCCGTTAGAGAAGTCATATCGATTTTGGATTTTAGATTTTGGATTTTGGATTGAAAGGTATGAATGAGTAG
>CAKZYM010000769.1 GCA_937884685.1 uncultured Calothrix sp. | reverse complement strand
CCTAAAGTCTCTCCTCTATGTAATTCAAAAGAGATTCCGTTTACTGCTTTGACAACGTTGCCATCATCGGAGAATTCAACTTGCAAATTGCGAACGTCTAGGACTGTTTCTCTCATGGAAGTCAGGGGTAGATTCTTAATTTTATTAACTTTAATTTAACTGGATTTTAACAACTGTTTGAGTTTTGTCATTAGCAGAAAGTATTTTTTTTAGAATTTCTACATCTGAATTAAACAAACTCGCTGTAAAAAGTACTCAAAAAATAGATATTTTAAGGTTTTGAAGACCGAGTATTATAAATAAGTTATACCAAAGATTGCAAGTCTGGGGTCAACTAATGTAAATAATATTTTACTTGTTAATTATGGTTATAGGCGTAAATAGTATGCACTCATGCATTGTTCGGAACCTTAAAAAGCATACTGTACAAAGCAAACAAGCTTCACAGATTAACTTAATAGTAAATATATTTTTGATTCCCTTCTACCTGCTACCTCCTACCTATTCCCTTTACCTATAAATATAAAGACGTTGCACCCGGCAACGTCTCTACAATAATCCGTATAAATTGTATAATTTAAAACGGAATATCGTCTTCTGGGATTTCTTCTTCGACCATTGCAGGATAGGTGCTTGGTTCGTAGCTTACAGCTTGAGGTACTGGTTCTGGCTGCGGAATGCTTTGAGGAGTTGCTGGTACTGGATTTGTTGCAGGGGCAGCCGCAGGTACGGATGGTACACTGTTGACGGTCGGTGCGGTTTGTGGAGATGCTGGCATTGTTTGGGCTGGCTGTGCTTGCATCATATTTGTCTCAAAACCCGCTCCTAAATGCTGAATCTGCTGGGCTGTCATTTCAGCACGCTTCTCTTTGAAACCCTCGGGACGTTCGATAACATTCATGGTCAAACGACCTACCAGAATAACCCGGTCTCCCTGTTTATAATTTTGCTGAATTTCTTTTGCTAACTTACCAAAACTTACGACTTTTAAATTTGCTGGAGGGTCATTATCTCTGGCTCCCCAAAACTGTACCAGCATCTGTGTAATTTCAAGTTGATTGTCTGCTGTATACCGCAGTTCTGGTTGTTGAATTATTTCTGCCATCAATACACAACTATTCATTTTATTCTCCTTAAATTACGCTTGCTGTGAGGAATATCATTTATGGTTAACTTTTTTTTGTTTCTCAAACTTTCTTAACAAAAAATAAGTGGACAATTTAACCCGCAAGCTATTTCAATGATAAAAGCCAAGCGAAAGCAACGAACGGTTATTATCAACCGTTCAGTTACTTTCCTTGACTGATGATTCTGCATTATCAGTACTATTGTACCATTATTGCAAAATCCTAAAGTCAATTTTCTGTTTTGTACTGCTGTTATTTACACTAATTAACTAAATGTTTGGATATAGCTTAGAGCTAGAAAAAAGGCTCGATATACGCCACAATACGAATGAGAAAGAAGGATTTAAGACAAGCATTCGAGGATTTAAAACTAGGGAAGAAGCACAACAAGCTTTAGAGGAAGCGGAGAATGAAGCTAGAATATCCAATGAATATCGGGTTATTGAGAGTAGAGTTTATGAATACTAAGACTTGTTAATTGATTACGCTGTAATGAAAATTTAATTTTGAGATTCCGATATATTGAAAGCCTGCCTAAGAATACAGTTTACAAATAAAACCCTTGTCAATTTCTTGAATAGCAGCTTTAATAGCATCTCTTAATGATTTACAGCCCACTTCATTTACACATAGTAACTCATAACCTTTCCATATTCTATATCCCCATTGTTTGTCTAATTCTAGATGAGAATGATAATACGGTTCTATAACGTAAACCTTATACTTAGTTAGTTTTTGGATAGTATACATAAAGTGCCTTTACAAATATGAAGGTATGCGCGGGCACCTCTGATTTCCTGTTAAATGATAGATATCGCACGTAAAAAATTAATGCACTTATTTCAAATACATTAAATTTTACACTTACATTTTGAATGTAAAACGCCGATGAAGAAAGATTCAGAAAGCACAAAACTAAAGAAAATTATTAAAATTGAAGGCAAAATTGTGAATTGACAACAGTGCTATTACTGACTTTCTAATCAAAATTGATTATAGCAATAATACTTAATATAAGTCTATATGCTTTGTTTTAACAAATTAATCGCTGTATTATGAGCGCAAACCGGTGTTGACGGTTAATTTTGTATCGCTATTAGCAGGAATCGTGGCACAAGTTGTTTTAGAAAACATTTATAAGAGTTTTTCTCGCCGTAAAAGTGAAAGTGCTACTTTTAGTAATACTCATCGCAATGAAAGCGTTAATGTATTGCGACGAGTTAATCTCACTGTCGAAGATGGCGAATTTATAGTACTTGTGGGGCCTTCTGGTTGTGGAAAAAGTACAATACTTAGGTTAATTGCGGGTTTAGAAGATATTACGGGAGGAAATATCTGGGTAGGAAAGCGCAACGTCAACTACCTTCCACCTTCTCAAAGAAATATTGCAATGGTGTTTCAAAATTATGCTCTTTATCCCCACATGACGGTTTATGAAAACATTGCTTTTGGGTTAAGACTGCAAGCTCGGAGAGGAGAGGGAGAGGAAGGAGGAGAGGGGGGGAGGGGGAGAGAAGGGGAGAGGGGGAGGAAGAAATTAATCAAGAAATTAATTAAAATCGCGGAGGATTTATTTGTATCGATGACGCGAAATTTACCCAAAGGTTTGCGGTATGTTTCGGATAAAGAGCAAGTAGTAAACGAGCGGATAATTGATGTAGCGAAATTATTACAAATAGAAAAATTGTTAAACAGGTATCCCAAAGAATTATCTGGGGGACAAAGACAGCGAGTAGCATTGGGACGAGCGATTGCTCGCAACCCGCAAGTATTTTTAATGGATGAACCGCTTTCTAATTTAGATGCAAAATTACGGACGCAAACTCGTGCTGAAATAGTTAAATTGCAACATCAATTGGGGATAACTACAATTTACGTGACCCACGACCAAACAGAAGCAATGACGATGGGGGATAGGGTTGCAGTTATCAATCAAGGTCAGATAATGCAAGTTGCTTCCCCATTAGAAATTTACAATCGTCCTGCGAATCTTTTTGTCGCAGAGTTTATTGGTTCCCCACCAATGAATTTTATCAAAGTAAAATTTCAATCACCTCGACTGATAACCAAAGGGGATTTTCGCTTAACTCTATCAGAAGATTGGGGTAACGCTTTACGAAAATACAACGGACGAACCCTAATATTAGGAGTTCGTCCGGAACACTGGAATATCAGCTTACCCGCAACCAAGAATTTACCAGCACAAGTAGAATGGTCGGAAAATCTAGGAAATGATAGTTATCTAGCAGTCAAACTAATTGAAAC
>CAKZYM010000768.1 GCA_937884685.1 uncultured Calothrix sp. | reverse complement strand
TATCGGATTATTACTAGACCAACTTTTAGATTTAACCGGAAATATTCTTTCAGAACTTGTCTCTGATGGGCAGAAGAAGGAAGGTTAAACGATAAGTAATTATATTGATTATTAACTCTAGAGGGGAAAAAAGGAGAGAGTTTTCATTAATAAACAAAGCTTAAGTATAGAATAAGCTTATTTAAATAATGTCTACAAAATATTTAAATGTGACAGATTTTCCCTGACATTTAACTTATAAAATATCAAAATCAATCATATCTGAAGTCATTTGTAAAAAAGGGCGGATTAGATATGTATTTTGGTATAGATATCGGTCACAATTGTCCCCCAGATACAGGAGCAGTATCAGGAAAACACAGCGAAGATGTTTATACAAAGAAAGTTGGAGAATTAGTCATTAAACAGCTCGTACAAAGAGGACATAGAGCTGTTTCCGTTACTCCTAGAAGAGCTTATGGTGCTAGATTAAGAGACCGGATAATGAGTTCTCTTAAACAAAGAGCAAGAAAAGCTAACCGGTTGGGAGTTGATTACTTTGTTTCTATTCACTTCAATGCTGCTGCTAATAGAAGAGCTAGCGGTTCCGAAATCTTTGTGTATAACTACCATAGTTCTGCCAGAACATTAGCACAAGAAGTACTTAACAGAATAGTTGCTTTGGGCTTCAGAAATCGTAAAGTTAAAACCGGTAATTTTGCTGTATTAAAGTACACAAATATGCCTGCAATTTTGATTGAATGCTGTTTCCTAACTTCTACTGAAGATATGAACAGATTCAATGTGGAGCAAATGGCTACAGCAATTGTTAACGGTTTAGTTGGAGACCCACCAATAATAGTTGACAGTAGTATACCTGGTATTTTGAAGGTTAAAGTAAATACTTATGCTAAACCTTCTACAGACCAATCTAGCAGTATCAAGCGTCGAGAATTGTACCCAATCGATATTGGAGAATATAAAGCAATCCTACTTGGTGATGAAGAAGGTCATTATTATGTAAAGTTAGATGACGAACAAATTGGTGAGCGTAAAGTTCATTATATTTATTCTCAACATGCTGAATTTCTCGATAAAGTTGTAGCAGGTGTTTTAAAAGTTAAAGTAAGTACTTATGCTAAACCTTCCTCAGACCAATCCAGCAGTATAAATCCTACAGAATTATATAGTTTAGAAGCTGGAGAATATAAAGGAAAGCTGCTTGACGAGCAAAATGGTCACTATGTAGTTGAGTTAGATAAATTAATAGGTGAGCGTGAAGTTCATTATATTTTTGCTCAACATGCTGAGTTTGTTGTTGAGTAGAAAATTTAACTTGCAATTATCGGTTAAAGAATAAATTAAGACCGTGTTTTTATAATAAAAAACGCGGTTTTTAAAATTAATTACTATTATTAAATATTCATTTATTTGTAACTAAATGCGTTGTATTAACTTCACTAAATAATTAAATTTAAAAAGAGAAAAGAACGGAGAATAACCGCTCTTTTTCTCTTTTAATAATTCAATATTTTGTATTAAAAAACTAAAGAATCTAATCACTAACTTCAAATTCTTCAACATATTCATAGTCATCAAACGATGTAGATACTTCAGGTTGAGAACTAGCATCTAACTGTTGCTGTTGCGTATAATTTTCATCTGAATATTCAGCCAAAAAACTACCAAAAAGCCTTTCATAATTGGAAGCAACTGCTAAAAATGCTCCACCTAAAATATAGATTGGTAAAGGTAAAGTAAATTGCTGTACCCAATCAAATAACTGTGAAGCAGCAAATAGCACTACAAAGCAGATAAACCAAATTTTCATACTGTTATTCATAAATTTATAAGTGGCAAAACCTTAATAGTTATTTGTTGCATGATACTTTATTGATGGCAGATACAACAACGGCAGAAAATACGACGAGATAAAAATTTCTTTTTCAAATATCTTCAGAATCCCAAATTATTTAACGCTAGCTGGATTCAGACGACCTTAATAATGGAAAAATAGCCTTTAGCTGATAATTAGTCGAATTTGATGACAATTATCAGTTGCATTTTGGGAATTATATATTTAGCCGCAAATTACTTATCCTTACATCGGTGCAAACGCTGTCAGACGAATGACTTATCCTTCCTCAGACCAGAAAATTTCTCAAATCGATACCCAGAAGCATAAAACAGCTTCTTGGATTTCATTGGGATGGGCTTTTAAAACTGTAAGCTGGATGACTAATCGTCTCACTTTACCTCATAAGATTTTTCTAGGGTACTTTGTTGCATTAGGTATCACTGTTGGGGGTACTGGTTTTGGTTTAAGTATAGGAAGTTCCTGGGTCAATGAAGCTAATCGGGAGAGAAAGCATATTAATCAAGAATTAAAACTTTTAAATAACCTGCTAAATACAACTTTAACTTTACAACCTATTACTGACGTTTATCCTTATTTACAAGAACCGCAGGAGTTTCAACAAGCTATTGATAGAGTAAATAATTTTCAGAAAATACTGACTGAAGTTAACTCTAATAATTCAACAAAATTAGAGAAATTAGTTAATAAGTATAATGCGAATTTGGTAAAATTTGCTCAAGATTCTAAAAAGACTTTAAAGCGAGTTGAATCAAGTCAGTTAAAGTCACAAGAAAATCAAGTAAAACAGTTAGTTGAAACTTTGGTTGCAAGTGATTCTCGAATCCAAACTCTGAAGTTTATCGATGAATTACAAGGTTTGCTTCAATCTATAGAGAATTTGCAACAAGAATCAGAAAAGAACTTGGAGCGAGCGGAAATTTTGCGATTAGTAGTTGCAATCTTCAGCCTGATTATATCTTTAACTATCTCATGCTTTATTGCTATGTATAGTAGTCGGATGATTTCTAAACCAATTTCAACTGTCACTGACTTGACTGAAAGAGCTTTAAAAGAAGCAAACTATGATTTAGAAATACCTGTAATAGGAAATATAGAATCAATCAAATTTGCTAATTCTATAAACCAACTTTTTGAGCAGCTAAAAATAAATATTCAAAAGCAAGAAGAGGCAAAAATATCTGCTGATGCTGCAAGTTACGCTAAAAGCGAATTTATGGCAAATATGAGTCACGAACTTCGTACTCCATTAAACGGTATTTTAGGTTATACCCAAATTATTCAAGGTTCTCCTAACTTGTCAAAAAAGGAGCAGCGGGGTATCGAAATTATTCATCGTTGCGGCAAGCATTTATTAACTTTAATCAACGATATACTCGATTTTTCAAAAATAGAAGCCCATCAAATTAAGCTTCATTCTAGCGATTTTCATTTACCTTCATTTTTACAAGGAATTGTAGAAATATGTAAAATAAAAACCGAACAGAAAGGCTTAATGTTTATTTATTTAACTCCAGAAAATTTACCATCTGGAATTCATAGTGATAAAAGAAGGCTGCGACAAGTATTAATAAATTTACTGAGCAATGCAATAAAATTTACCGATAAGGGCTGCGTTACTTTGCAGGTAGAGGTATTAGAAATAATAAAAGAACCGTTTTCGGAAAAAGTAAGATTACTTTTTCATATTGAAGATACTGGTATAGGAATGAAACCAGAAGTATTAGATAAAATATTTTTACCTTTTGAACAATTAGGTGCAACAAAAAATAAATCAGAAGGTACGGGGCTTGGATTGGCTTTAAGTCAAAAAATTATAGAAATGATGAATAGTCAAATTAAAGTCAAAAGCCAAGTAGATATGGGAAGTGTATTTCAATTTGAAATTGAATGTCCTGTGGCTGAAGATTGGACGGAAACAAGTAGTGTTACTCGTACTGGCAGAATTATTGGGTATACAGGTAATAAAAAGCAAATTTTGATTGTAGATGATAGATGGGAAAATCGCTCTTTGCTGATTAATATATTATCAAATGTTGGGTTTGATTTAATAGAAGCTGAAAATGGTCAAGATGGTTTAGAAAAAGCAATTAAATATAAACCAGATTTAATTATTTCCGATATAAAAATGCCAATTATGCATGGATGGAAATTACTTGAAGAGGTTCGCAAAATAGATGAATTACAAAATACTTTGTTTTTCTTTTGCTCTGTCAGCACATCTGAAATTGATAATAAAAAAGCTCTTCAAGCAGGAGCGAATTACTTTTTAAATAAGCCCGTTAAGTCAAAAGAGTTGTACCGCATGTTAGCAAAAAAGTTAAATATTACTTGGCGTTATAGTACCGAAGATATTGTCAAAAAAACAGTCTCAAAACCACCTCCTAAAAATAAGATAATAATTCCACCAGTTTCTGAATTATCAATGTTACTTGAATTTGCTAAAAGAGGTAAGATAAAAGGTATTCAAAAAGAATTAGATAGAATTTCGCAAGTAGATAAAGAGTATGAAGATTTTGTTAACGAACTGCATTCATTTGTGCAATCTTTCAATATTAATAAGATTCGTCAGTTTTTACAAGAAAATATAAAATCATAATATCATTAAGAGATTAATATGAATTCACCTTACGAACAAGAAATTGACTCAAATAAAAAACTAGAAACAATTTTAGTCATCGATGACAGTCCAACTAATCTAGAAATTTTGCACGATGTTTTAGGAAATGCTGGTTACGAAGTTTTAGTTGAAATGGATGGTGCTAGCGGAATTGAGCAAGTTGACAGTAATCCTCCAGACTTAATATTATTAGATGTAATGATGCCAAAAATGGACGGGTTTGAAACCTGCCGTAGGTTACAAGCGAATCCATTAGCAAAAGATATTCCGATTATTTTTATAACTGCACTTACAGAAGCAGAAGAAAAAGTTAAAGGTCTAACTTTAGGTGCTGTAGATTACATCACCAAACCATTTGAACAAGAGGAAGTTTTAGCCAGAATAAGTCTACATTTAAAATTACGTAAATTAAATATAGAACTGGATAAACAAAAACAAGAATTAGAAATGAGAGTTAAAGAGCGAACTTCCGAACTATCTCAAACTTTAGATGAATTAAAACAAACTCAGTTACAATTAGTTCAAACAGAAAAAATATCTTCTTTAGGACAATTGGTTGCTGGTGTTGCTCATGAAGTAAACAATCCTATCGGTTTTATTTCAACTAATTTACATTATGCTAATCAATACATTGAAGATTTACTTCTGTTAGTGCGACTTTTTCAGAAAAATTGTTCTCATCCCGGTAGCGAAGTTGAAGAACAAATAGAAGCTATGGATTTAAAACATATTGAAAAAGATTTACCGAAATTAATGTCTTCTATGAAATTAGGTACTGATACTATCAAAGGTATCATGCAATCGTTACGGAACTTTTCCCGTACTGATGGAGAACATAAAAAATTAGTTGATATTCACGAAGGGATAGAAGCAACGTTAATGATTCTACAACATCGTCTCAAAGCTTATCCCAAACGTCCCGCTATTCAAATAGTTAAAGATTATAGTATTTTACCTCAAATCAAATGTTACCCAGGACAACTCAATCAAGTATTTATGAATTTAATCGCTAATGCTATTGATGTTTTAGAGGAATCAATGATTGAGAGACAAGATTGTCATGGTGAAAATCATACTATTATGAATCCTCAGATTCGTATTGCAACTGCTATAGATAAATATCAAGTTAATATTAAAATTTCTGATAACGGCAGAGGAATGTCAGAATCAGTTAAAAATGATATTTTTCAAGCTTTCTTTACTACTAAACCAGAAGGAAAAGGTACTGGATTAGGACTTTCAATTAGTTATCAAATTGTCACCGAAAATCATGGAGGAAATTTACACTGCTTTTCTTCTCCTGGGGAAGGAACAGAATTTTTGATTCAGATTCCTTGTTAATTTTCTTCTAATTAAGACTTAATGGAGAATTAGAGACATAAAATTTACCGATTTTCTCAGTTCAAAATAAAATTGAGTATTTAGTTTCAAAATATCATCAAATCATATTTATTATTTACTAGTTATCAAAAGTCATCTATTTTCTTAAATATTTCAAGTTATATTAAATTGAAAATCTTGAATCAATTCCCATAAAATCATATACTTAATTTTTGTAGATTAGTAATTTATCGCGTATTCACGATTATTATCACCTGTTTTATTTAAAAGGATGTAAGGATATGCGAGTAAGTATACTCGTGACCTCTTTCCTTCCAAGAGAGAAGGTTTAAAATTGCCCTTTCCTTATAGGAAAGCGGTTCGGGGGTTAGGTTTCCGGTATTTTGAGGTAAAAGATAGTGCTTTTCCAACATCCTCTAAGTATCGCAATAGAAGATAATCCAAAATCCAAAATCCAAAATCCAAAATTGAAATGACCATTTCACAGCAACCCGGTAAAATCAGTTCTACTGAATGGGTAACGGATAGCAATGGAAACTTTGCTATATCCATTCGTTTAAAAGGAGAAAGGCTTTTTCATGAAGTCTCCCCTTTCCAAACCGTAGAAGTATTTGATACTTATGATAGGGGAAAAATGCTAACTATAGACCGCATGGTCATGTGTACGGAAGCGGACGAAGCAGCTTACCACGAGATGATTGCTCACGTACCAATGTTGACCCATGATAATGTTAAAGATGTGCTGGTAATTGGTGCTGGTGATGGAGGTACTATTCGTGAATTAGTACGTCATCAAGAAATTGAAGCAATCACAATGGTGGAAATTGATGAAGCAGTAGTACGTGCTTCTAAGCAATTTTTACCTACTATTTCTTCAGCTTTGGAACATCCAAAGTTGAATTTACTTATAGATGATGGCATTAAATTTGTTAAAAATGCCAATGAAAGTTCTTATGACTTAGTAATAATTGATTCTTCAGACCCCGTAGGACCATCAGAAGGATTATTTACTTTGGAATTTTATCAAGATGTATATCGCTGTCTCCGTCCCGGTGGAGTGATAACGGTACAAAGCGAATCACCAATTTTTCATCAAAAGGCTTTTGTCGATTTAAACCAATGTCTCAAACAGATTTTTGGTAATGATTCGGTACATTGTTATTTAGTGTTTATTCCCATGTACCCGACCGGAATGTGGAGTTTAACTTATTGTTCAAAAGCAGGAGTTCACCCAGTTGAGAATTTAGATTGCGAAAAAGCCAAACAGTTTGCCAAAGAACATAAATTACGGTATTACAATGCAGAAATTCATAAAGCTGCATTTGCTTTACCTGAGTTTATTCGAGGAATGATTTCTTAAGTTGTTAGTTGCGCTTCATCAAAAAGAAATGTTTAACGCTCATAATATTAAAGCGCAACTAACAACCTAATAATTATAGCTTTTCATGAGCAGCTAAAATTATT
>CAKZYM010000767.1 GCA_937884685.1 uncultured Calothrix sp. | reverse complement strand
TGTGCAAAGGCTTTATTAGCTTCTGCCATTCGATGTGTTTCTTCCCGTTTACGAATTGCGCTTCCAGTTTCGTTAGAAGCATCCATTAATTCGTTAGCCAGTTTACTAGCCATTGTCCGACCGGGACGTTGACGAGAATACTGCACCAGCCACCGCAGTGCGAGGGTTGTACCTCTTTCCGAACGTACTTCCATCGGTACTTGGTAAGTCGCTCCACCAACTCTTCGAGCTTTCACTTCCACCAACGGAGTCAAATTACGTATTGCTCTTTCAAATACTTCTGTTGGGTCTCCACCAGTTCTTTCTTCAATGATTTTCATTGCGTCATAAACTATTCTTGCGGCAAGAGATTTCTTACCGTGACGCATGATTCGCCTGATTGTCATACTAATCAAACGACTGTTATAAACTGAGTCAGGCGGAACTGCACGCCTTTGAATTACACCACGACGGGACATACTTAACCTTTAATTCAATATAGCAACTACACACAAATGCTTTGATACTTCGGGGGATTGTATAGTATAAATGTTCTTACTTTACTTATGACCTGGGAACTTCCGTCTTAACATTGCAACTCGGAAAGCGGATGTGCCCCTAAGACCACAATTAACTAAGAATACTACTTGCGATTCAGATTTTAAGCGAACAAGGTTTACTATCGGAATCTATACTACCCGAACTAACAGCTCAAAAATTCAAGTTGCTGTGGACAATCTCTCAACTTTATCAGTATACAAATAACGCTTTGAATAGTAGAAAAACTACTTCCACTACCTTCCGCAAAGCGCCATCATTTATACATTGATGTTTAAATGGAAATCCAAAACCTTTAATAGTTATATGGCATTTCCACAGCGTAATACAATTGTGATACAGAACTGCGGCAATCCTTATGGGGTCTAGTTGTTTTTCTTGCTAGCATTCAAGCTTCTACACTTTGATTCGCAGACCAGAATTGGCTTAATTAGCCTAATAACTCCTTTAGAACGAAAAACAATAAAAATATTGCTCTTGCTCTGAGTAGCAGTAGACTCTAAGAACTTGAATTATTGACTTCAACTGCTTGCAATTGAATCTAAAAAACAACCTGACAAATTACAATCCCAATTACGATTCCTTCGGACGTTTTGTTCCGTACTTTGAACGACCTTGCTTGCGGTCTTTAACTCCAGCGGTATCCAGAGTTCCACGAATAATGTGATATCTCACACCCGGTAAATCCTTAACCCTACCGCCACGAATCATCACAACAGAGTGTTCCTGCAAGTTGTGACCAATTCCTGGAATGTAAGCCGTAACCTCAAATCCAGAAGTTAGTCTTACCCTTGCCACTTTTCTTAGAGCGGAATTAGGTTTCTTAGGCGTTGTTGTATAAACCCTAGTACATACGCCCCGTCTTTGAGGGCACTGTTTCAAAGCCGGGGACTTAGTTTTCTGACGCGCTTTGGAGCGCTCGTTACGAATTAATTGCTGTATTGTTGGCATGAGTTACAGCATGTCAAGCTGCTGATTGTCTAAGTTTTAACAAATCCTGATTATATCTCTTTTTTGAGAAGATTATGTCAACTTTTGATAATTTTTTTATTATTTTTTTAGATTTACTTGTTCCTAGTCTCTGGCTAGGAATACAAGTTTCGAGGCTCTGCCTCGTATTGTAATTGAGGCAGAGCCTCACTGGTAGGGATTCCCAGTCTCCGACTGGGAACCAGTTCTTGACCACACATAAACTATATGAATTTTTTTTGGCTAATTCTCTACAAAGTACATACCCTAGGTAGAGGAATTTACAACTGTTCACTGTTCACTGTTAACTGAAAAAGAATTGCCGCAGCCGCAAACGGTTTTTGCTTGGGGATTGTAGAAGCGGAAGCCTCCACCCATGAGGTCTTCGGAATATTCTATGGTTAAACCTTGAGTATGTTGTAAGGTGTCGGTATCTAGGACTACCTTTATGTCTTTACAGGTGAAAACGCGATCGCAATCTGTTAATGCTTGTTCTTGGTCAAAAGACATATCGTAAAACCAATCGGAACAGCCACCAGGTTTGACAGCTAGTCGAAATAAAAGGTCGGGCTGTTTTTGTTTTGATTTTAATCGCTGTATCTCCAGAGCTGCTGCTTGAGAAAGTTTAATCATCGGTCAAGAGTTAGGAGTTAGAAGTTAGGAGTTAGGAGTTAGGAGTTGGGAGTTAAGAGTTGGGAGTTAAGAGTTAATAATTAATAATTTACAGTGATTCGAGTCAATTTTTTCACTGCTCACTGTTAACTGATAACTGTTCACTGATAAAAGTACCGCACGGAAACTTTAGAACCAAAAAGGTAAAGAAGCTTCCGTGCGGATATTTAGCGAAGACAATATATTTTTAAATGAAAATTATGAGTGTGGTATATCCCTGATTTTATTTTTCAGCGCGAGCGTAGTCGTCTTGATAACGAACAATATCATCTTCTCCTAGATATTCCCCATTTTGTACTTCAATCAAAACTAAAGGAATTACACCAGGGTTTTCTAATCGGTGAGCGGTGCATTGTGGGACGTAGGTGGACTGGTTGTTGCTCAAGGTAATTTCTGCTTCACCGCAAGTAACTTTTGCAGTTCCAGAGACGACAATCCAGTGTTCGCTGCGGTGATGATGCATTTGTAAGCTCAAGCGATGACCGGGTTTAACTTCAATACGCTTGATTTTATAACCGCGTGCTTCTTCCAAAATGGTAAATGAACCCCAAGGACGTAGTTCTGTTGCAGCAACACCTTCTGGAGTCACTGCTGGGGGTAGGGTAAGTGCGTTCGCTTCTGTTGTTTCTTGGAATTGAGCCATAGTTACCTCGTTTGAAGACATAAAAAATCCGCTAGTATTCTTTACTATTGTTGGAAAAAAGTAGCGTAATATTGCAACCGTAATTGTCTGCAATTGAGTCCACCTTAGCCAAACATACCTTCATCCGTTGTGATGGTGTAATCAACAGGTGGCAATTCTCGTATGTTTACACCAATTCTTCATGATTCATAAAGCTAGCTTTTTATAAGCTTTAAAAAGTCTTCAAATATTAAGGATTTATTCTTATTAAATACCTAAAAATAAAAGTTAATTAAATAACTAATTATTACTAAGTAATAAATATGGGGATTGGGCATGGGGCATTGGGAATTGGTAATTGGTAATTGGTAATTGGGAAGAGTTAGTACCAGCGGAGCTACTAATTAATTCCCCTCCCTCTTCCCCCTCTTCCCCCTCTGCCCCCTCTT
>CAKZYM010000766.1 GCA_937884685.1 uncultured Calothrix sp. | reverse complement strand
TGTAAATATTGCTAAAACATTATCGTACAATCTAAATTACCAAATATTTCGATTAATTTAACCAAATTAATGATACAGTGAGCGCTTAAAGGTTTTTTGTCTAAAGTTTTCAAAATCTCTCAATTAACTACTTTTAAGAGAGAGCGCAGGGGCGTTTTAAGCCCCGATTAAGTATTTCGCTACTCTCCAAAACCTTAGAAAAGGCTCTGCGGTTATTTTAAATCACTTGCGATAATTGTCTGAGTTTAACTGAAGCGTCCGGGATAATTAGACCATAATTCGACATTTATTCAAATGCCAAACTAGAAAGACGCTTTGGAAATTTTTGTTGCAATATTTTGCAATATATAGAAGCAAATAACTATCTACATTCCACATTGAATGTGAAGTTTCCTATAGATTGCTATTTCATTCTATTTTCAGTTAAAACAGTAATTTGATTTTCAAGGATAATATTTATGATTTAGCGACGAAATTCGTATATCGCCAGTAAACCATGAGAAGCTCCTAAACCTTGTTGGAAATTCCATTCTAGGTTTCGCAATAGATAAGCTAGCTGTGGTTCAATCAAGTTGGCTCTGGGGTCGTCAAAGTGTAAGTTAGGGGCTTGATTAATCAGACGACGCAAAATACGAATGCTGTCCAGAACAATCGGTGGGTGTTCGATTGGAGGTTCTGAAAGCAGTTTTTCAGGTTTTCGCCACATATCTAAGCTTTCCATGCAGCCGTAAACTAAAGCATTCCAAGCAGATTGTAAGTTTTGGAAAAAGCGATTGATATGAGGGTGATGGGGATGAGGCTGATAGTCAAAGATTAATTGACTTAAGTCGGTGCGTACATCTATAGCATGTAAAGAGTTGATAGCGCTCCTCAGTGGAGAGGCTTGGGGGTTAAATTCAGCGGTATCTGTATGACGACCAACTAAGATAGAACGGTCGCACAGATGGAATTCTCCCACTTTCGCATTCATTTTTTCTGCGGACATTCTTAAAAAGCGGTCGAGTTCTTCTCCACCCCAATAACGAATTGGAAATCTCTCTACATCAGCTGTATTTCGTTTCTCTGGAGGATATAGATAAGACATCGAGTAAGTCTGCATATCGCTGCCATTTCCTTCGATTTCTCCCCAATAACAGGGCCATTCATAGGAATAGCGACCTAGCAAGTCCGCAACGAAAATAGCTCTGTCACCCATATGCTGACAGATATTTTCAACCAGTTGACCTAGGGAATCGTCAGATAGATGAGATAAAGACCCATATGACGAGAAATACAAATCATAAGGAGCTTCCCCAGATTCCACGGGAAGACCTTCGTCGAGGTCTGCCACTGCAAATTGTGTTTGGTCGTGGTGAGCGTGGATACTCTCAGCTTTGCCTATCATTGCAGGACTGATATCAACCCCTTTGTAAAACTCAATATCTGATTCATTCATCAGCGAACTGAATTGAGCATCTAAAGTTGGGCTTGTGCGAGGTAAAGTTGTGAGGATATTCCATCCTTCTCCCGCACCGCATCCAAGATCCATGATCCGAAGTCCATGGTCTTCAGCGCGTTTTCTTTCAAGCAAGCGTCGCATAGGAGGGCTGAGCACATAACGGGTATAACGGTCTTCCCAGTACTGCCGCACGCTATCGCACTTGCTACCTAGACCAGCTAGTTTGCTGTCATAGGCTCCAACTTCAACTGCTTTCGCATAGTTGTTTAATACGTTGTTCAACACAGTCTGTTGATTCATAAGCCCTATAAAAAGAATTTCTATCAAGAGAGAATTCATGCTCATTCTCTCACATGCTACACCCTATACAAAATCCTCTAAGATGTTCGTCAGGGGAATTTCACCGTTTCATACGTAAAACGTCTAGCAGAAAATAGTAGTTTTGATACCCATATATACGTATTTTTCTGAATTAAGTCTTTTTTTTCGTCCAGCGAATAGACGCTTTGCTGGACGAGCGTTTCGCCGATTGCAAACAAATATGAAATCAGGCTATGAACTCTTATACAGGACGTTCTGACCAGCGAGCAACATTACTTGATACCACCTCATGATTTTCAAATACATCCATAAAAATATTGTGGTAAAAACATTCTTCGGGGGAGCGTAATGTAACTTCGGGGTGCTTTGCCTGGTATTCTTGGGCTTGAGCTTGAGTCATTTTATGAGAAAGCAATTCGGATAGCATATCTACAGTTCCGCTACCTTCGTCAAACTGTTCTTTCTTTCTCCAGACTATTTCTGAGGGAAGCATATCCTCAAAAGCTTTGCGTAAAATCCATTTTTCCACCAAAGGTTCTCCAACCAGTTTTAAATTAGCGGGGATTTGTTGACCTAACTCAATCATGTTCAAGTCCAGGAATGGAACTCTCCCTTCAATCGCATGAGCCATTGTCATCCGGTCAACTCGCTGTAAATTAATGTTGTGTAAGCTAGAAACCGAGCGACGCAATTCTTTGTGCAGAACATCTTCGTCGGGAATATCCTTGTAATAGGTATAGCCTGCAAATAATTCATCAGCCCCTTCTCCGGTTAAAATCACTTTGACGTATTCAGCCGCCATCCGAGAAGTAAAATAGCAAGGAATAGCGCTACGAACTAAATCTTGGTCAAAAGATTCTAAATAATAAATGATTTCGGGAAGTTTCGCGTTAACTTCTTCTGGGGTAATAATGTATTCGTGGTGAATCGTTCCGATATGAGCGCTAACCTTCCTAGCAGCTTCTAAATCGCGACTATCACCAATACCAACGCTAAAAGTATGCAGCTGTTTCTTATGTTGCTTAGCGACTGCTGCGATAATACTGCTATCAAGTCCTCCGGAAAGGAAAGCACCCAGAGGAACATCGCTCATCAAACGTTTAATTACAGATTCTTCTACAGTTTGACGTACTCGTTTAATTAATTCTTCAACATCAACGTTGCTATCGGGGTATAAATCGGGGACGCTATAAAAAGTAGAAAAGCCTTTATCTGAATGATAGTAACTACCGGGGGGAAACTCGCGAACATTTTGGCAATGTTGAGAAATCGCTTTTAATTCCGAAGCGAAAACCCAAGCTCCTTCTATTTCCCCATAGTACAAAGGTTTTATACCCAAGGGGTCGCGAGCTACAAATAGCTTTTCTCCATCAGCTATAGCAAAAGCATACATTCCGTCGAGTTCCTCAATAGCAGAAACTCCCCTATCTTCATAAAGTCTGAGAATTGCTTCGCTATCGCTACTAGTTTGGAAATCACTTTGTTGCTGCAAACTCGAACGTAATTGAGGGAAATTATAAATTTCACCATTCGCGATAATTGCACGAGTAGGAATTTCTCCATAGATTGGTTGGTCACCACCCTTAGGGTCCATGATACTCAAACGTCGGTGTCCCAAATTTCCAGATTGATTTGCAGGAGCATACATTCCTTCAGCATCAGGACCCCGGTGAGCGATGCTATCCATCATGCTTTTTACTAAAATGGGATTATTTTGACCCCAAACGCCAGTAATACCGCACATATTTTTTTTACAATTATTAAAGTATTCATTTTACACTGTAGCTGTCTCAGCTTCCCAAAAAATAAAAAACCGAAATATTCTAAGTCATAAAATCTTAATATTTGTAAATATTACCCAGCAGAATAAAAATTTACTGCTGCTTCTTTTCGTATTTACCTCAGAAAAAGTAGTCGCTCCAATTTTATAAAACTTTTTGAGATGCATCGCATTCTTATAAATTAAGGGTATAAAAACATAGATTATATTGTATTCTCTAGTGAAAAATATCTAACTGTGATATTTCATCAAATACTTATACTCTATATATTTTAAGGAATTACGATGATAAAAATAATCAAAACATGGATAATTATATTGTTTATATAGTACAGGTTTCTCAGTATGCTTCGATATATTTACTTGCTAAAAATAGCTATTAAATATTAGAAAAATGTTAAATTTTCAGGCTCTGAGAATATACATCAATTATTAAAATTCATCATAATTGAAAGCGTAAATTGATTTTAATAAAATCTAATTTGTTGTAATTGCGACTATAGCCCTGTTTACTTCGCTCCGATAGAGAATCGGCAAATAGTTAATCGCGGTATAGTAATTTCCAATATAAAAATATACTCAAATCAATGACAGCGATGTTAGCCTAAAGTATTCAAATTTACCATTATCTTACTTTTGTAATTAACCTCGTCATGTCAAAATTATTATCTGCAACCTTAATAACAACAGCTTTATTACTAGGATTTAGCCAAAACACAGACCTTACCATAGCCGGAACCTGCGCTTCCCGATGCGGAGTAAAACCGATTCAATTTACACCAGGTAAACACCTCCGACTAGAAGTTATAAACAGCACACCAAATTTGATTTATGTCGAAAAAGCACAAACTACCAAACCAATTCTGTTACGACCGGGACAGAGACTACGATTAGAACAGGGAGATGGAACCAAACAAAATATATCAGTAATGTTTTGGAACGAAAACGGATTATCCTTGAAAGCTAATCTTTCCCAACTAAACTTTGCAACCCTACAAGTTAGATTGCGTCCGGAATGGCGCATTGGTGGGGACAGAGGTGTTTATATACGTGATGACGGTCGCGTAACAGTGCTTTGAGAGAGTTAGGAATTAGGAGTTAGGAGTTAAGAGTTAGGAGTTAGGAGTTAGAAGTTAGGAGTTAGGAGTTAGGAATTTTTTATTGGAGTGCATTTCATTAATTCCGACGAATTGTAGAGACTCTCTGTATTGATACGTCTCCCTACGTTAGGAAGAAAACTAACCTATCAAAACGGCTGGGGACAGACTACTAAAAAATAAATACAAACATATTACCCCTGGTTTATTTGTAAGAAGCCATAAAAAACAAGCTTCTAAACATATTAACCAGGTTTTTTGTTACAAAAACGTAAACTTTGATTGTAATTTTTAACTTTTAATTTATTGGAGATATTTATTAGAGATAGTATATTTTAGGCTGAAACCAGCATTATCTATTTGAATTAAAATCAAAATGTTTCAAACTAATCTTGAAACCTGTGTCATGTTCGTAGGTTAATTAAAATAACTATCTTTATTATTATTCCTAACTCCTAACTCCTAACTCCTAACTCCTAACTCCTAACTCCTAACTCCT
>CAKZYM010000765.1 GCA_937884685.1 uncultured Calothrix sp. | reverse complement strand
CTATTTCCTCTGCCAAACTATTTTTTCATCGTTTCTAAAATGACTTTTGCCGCACGTCTTCCCGAAATTGTTGCACCTTCCATACTATCTATATAATCTTGCTGAGTGTAGCTACCCGATAGGAAGAAATTTTCTACAGGGGTTTTTTGCTGCGGACGATAAATATCCATTCCCGGAGCTTCTCGATACAACGACTGGGCAAGTTTAACAACACTATACCAGGTCATGTTTAATTCTCGCGACGAAGGGAACAACTCATGAACCTGGGCTAACACATGCTTGGCTATTTCCTCATTACTTTTCTTGATAAAAGGGTCTCCTGGTGTTAATACGAGTTGCATCAAAGAACCACTTCCTTCTCGGTAATAATCGGAAGGACTAGTTAAAGCCAAATCAGCAAAGCAAGAAAAGTCAGCGTCGGGTGTATATAGCAAATTATCAATACCAGCAGCTTGCTCTAACTGTTTGCGTTTTTGACCATCCTGCATTTCTGTGACCCAACCATCGAAGCGTAACTGCACCGTAGCTACTGGTACCGCATCTAACCTATAAATGTTGTCAAACTCAGACCATTTACGCCATTCCGAAGGCAACAAGCGGGTAATTCCAGGTACATCACAAGCTGCAATATAAGCATCGGCAGTTATGTGTTCTTCAGTATCGCCGTTCTTGACTACCAATCCATCTACTCGCGTTGTACCATCAACTTCTGTAAACTTGATTTCTCTTACCCCGCGACGGGTATGAATTTGGGTTCCTCTGGCTTCTAAATAATTGACAATTGGTTGATGCAGGTACTCTTGAGGTGAGCCTTCGAGCATCCGCAACTTTGAAGCTTCCGTCCTAGCCGCAAATAGCTGGAATATCGTCAACATGCAGCGGGCTGACATATTTTCACAATCAATAAAACCCAAAGCGTAAGCAATGGGGTTCCACATCCGTTCGATACTTCCATTATTACCACCGTGGCTGCGGAACCAATCGGCGAAACTAACTTTATCTAAATCGCGGATGGTTTTCATCGCACCATCAAAGTCAACCAAACCTCTTACAACCGGGCTTGTTGCCAATGCCACAGAATTTTGTACTTTATCCTGCAACGACAATTGAGAAGTTGTAAAAAAAGCTTTTAATCCATTGAAAGGGGCACCAGTAAGGAAACGAAAATCTAATGCACCAGTTCGTCCACCTCGATTTATAAAGTTGTGGATATGTTCTTTTGAACGTAAGTGTTCAAATGCACCCACCTTTTTCATTAAATCAAACAGTTGATAGTAGCACCCGAAAAAGACATGCAATCCCATTTCCAGGTGATTGCCATCGCTATCAACCCAACTACCGACTTTTCCACCAACAAATGGGCGAGACTCGAAAATCTGGATTTCACAACCGGCTTCGGCTAAATCTACAGCACATGATAAACCGGCTAGTCCCGCACCTACGATTGCAACTCGCATTCCGTTTTTTTTGATTGAGTATCTTTTACAAATTGTAACTGAGTTGGTGTCGGAATTTCCTATGCATTAAACAATCAAGTAGAAAATACAGATTTTCCACCAGTTTGTGCGGCAAAATCTCGATTCTTTCAATTTGTAAATTTTTTGATTTTTGACTGCTACATAAAGTGCTTACCCTGCAATATCTTTACTTTCTTCGGTGACGGATAAACCTCGAATTAATTCTCGAATCACATCCGTAGCAGGTCTACCAGTTTGCTGGCAATATTTTTCCAGTTTGTCTGCTTCTTGTGCTGCAAGATTAACTGTTATACGTTTTACAGCCCATTTCTTATTGGTCATTTTGTGGTGTTATCTGCTGTATATTGACATCATGAAAAAAATCAAAATAAATAATGAGAGCGACAATCCTATCAGAGTTGCTAAAACTAAACAAGGATTTGTATTGGGACAAAAACGATTAGCAACCTTTGGGTCGATATCACCATTTATCAATTAGTTTGGTCGCAGTAGTTGAAGGTAGATTGATTGCGACTCGCACCTGGAACTCAACAAAGCTCCGAGATTAGGAGCCGATAGAAGTAAATTTTATAAATTTATTTGAGATATTTACTGTTAAGCAAATAACGGTTTACAAGTTTTTATCTTGTAATCAGCATTTAATTCTATCCCATAGTTTTTTCGTCAAATACTTTGCTTAAAAACATAATAGGGGCAAATAAAAATGGTGAATCGCTTTAAAGTAATAACTAAGTAAACTTTGTTCGGCATCGGAAAGTAGCTGCAATAACATTTGGTTAATGCAGTTAGACCGCATACTTTTTTGCAGGTGTTTCTGCTGTAAAGTTCCCAATAAAAAAGTTATGATTTTTTTCGACTCATTTGGAGCAAGATATTGACTATATTTCGGATGAAGAGCCGAAGATAGGAATTCTTTTTTATCTACCAAATTAATAACTATAGATAGCTGGGACTGTGACAGTTGCTTGCGGTCAACAGCTAAAGCTTTATTGTCGATTTTGAACGAATCTCCTACAAATTTCCACGAGTCAATCAACTTATATTTTCTAAGATGTTTTTTTTCCTCCTTAAGTAGCAATCCTCTGGTTTTATCCCAAGCCTGTAGACTAACGTTTCCCATTGATCCTAATAGATAAGAGCGTTGTAAATTTTTGACGTAATTGGTACATTAATTGGCAAAAAGCCTCTCTCTGCAAAGCTTTGTGCTGACAGGAATTAACATGCGGTTTTTGCCATTTTTTTTCATCGATTGCAATTCAAAAAATTTAGTCGTGCCATTGTTTATTGGCTTTTTAAAAGAAATTAAATCAGGATTTAAGTATTTGTACATATGAATCAATTTTTCTAAACATATTTTTTATAAAACTGTTAATTAACTGATTTCTCGATTGTATATCTATTTTTTTTAAATAAATTTACTCTTTACTTAATCTTTATTGAAATAAAAAATATTTGATATTACTTTTTCTTTATAAAGAAAATACATTTATCCTGTAAAGCCTTTATTTTAAATAGATAAATTTAAAATAATAACTTTAAAGTGAAGTTGTCATAACTTAATTACCAAATATCTCAAATCATTAAATAACAAATTATACAGTGTTTTTTATGTATTTGAATGCCGTAAATATATAATTATGCTCAATCATACCTACCCATGGATGCTTCAATTATAGCTATTTAAGTCAAGCAAGCATTAAGTATCCGACTGATAATAGCAACCGCATTTGATTTACTTTAACAATAGAATAATATTATTCCTGCTAATGAATTATCTTTAAGTTTTATCCCTAAATTATTTTTATATATTGTCAATATTTTTTGATTTATAAGTTGTTATACGTTTAATTTGTACAATACTAGCGACCAGACGGTCGAACTACAGTATTTATAAATTTGATTGTGATACAAATTAGCCGCACATCAGCTTAGAAGTTTTCAGTTGGATAGAATATAGCGTTTCTCAGTCTATTAAAGTACATATAAAAACCTCACCCCCAACCCTTATTAAGGAGAGGGGAAATTAAGCAAAGTTTTATCAGTGTGAGGTAATCGCTGTACCTCAGTTGCTTGATAAACGCTATACACCCTGATCATTAATAAGGAGAGGGGCTGGAGGTGAGGTCTATAAAATCGTATTTCACTCAACCGAAAAGCTCTACATATACCGTCTTAACCCTACTTAAATAAATTGCGAACGGTTACGTCATATCAATAGTGAATATAAATCTTAAAGGCTAGGTTAAACAAATAAATACTTATTATTTTATGCTTTCGGTGGATATTTAATAAACACAATTATGCAAAGTAATTCGATAGCAGAAAATTAAGATATATAAGATTATGTATATTCATATTATTTCAGCATAATAAAGCCAGTTAGTTTTGATTAATATTGCTGGCTCTGATCTAAATTTGACGGGAATATAGCTTTACAACAAATCATAATTGAGGCATCAGTTGAAGCGTGCCAACACCTAATTCCTTGGGTGATAAATAACGTGCTTCAAATAAAGCCATCATGTCTCGTAACTGGGGATTTCCCCGAGAAGCTCCAGTTAATCCCCTCGCAATAATTAGACCGCAATATCCCTTAGTATTTTTGCAGCGCTGGTTCCACTTTTGTCTAGCTTCCACATGGGCTGGATCATCATCTTCAAATTCACCAAAGAGAAATAATTCTTGATTTTTAGTTTGCAGCAGACCAATATCGTAATTAGTACCATCAAAAGGGTTCGCACCGGGATTAAAACAAATTGCACTAAGTCCCCCATCTCTTTCGATGCATTCAATTATCGTTTTTGCCTTTGGACGGGAAGTTTGAATTAATATTACTGGTAAACCTTCACCTACTTGTACAACATCGCCGACTTGATGATATTTGGAAGCATCTTTTAAATATTCCAGCATTTCCCATGAAATCATTCCCAAACTAAGGAAAGAATCTTCAGGTATTAAATCATCCCGTAGAGAAAGATTTGCTTCGGAATGATTCAGCATTATCTCCTCATCATCATCAAAGCTTGCCATTTCCTCTAACTCTGAGGCTAACTGAGTTTGAGTAGCTACAGTTACTGAAACTGATTTGCTTCTCGCTTCCAAAGAAGACGGCAAAGATATACGATAACGATTGCTCAAGGATGGAAACAAACCATTGCTTAAATTATCGCGTTGTTCGCGAATAAAACGATGTAAAGCCGAATAAGCAACTAATGAAGTCAGAGCTTCTTCTTCATATAAAATAGAGCGTACCCCTTCAAGAGGATGAATATTACCAAAAGTTGGATTGATTTCCGACAATGGGTAGTCTGCTAAATCAGTGAATATATCTTCTTCACCTTCAATGCTAGTTGCGCGTTCAAAAGTCATAAATAAACAATCTTGTTTAAGAAAGGCTTCCTCAAGAAACTCTTGCGAAGAATCCTCTTTTAAAACAGTGGCACGAAAATGCTTAAGAGACTCTTCCGAACGATAAAGTAAAATTCCATACTCCATACCTAGCATTCCCATTACAGAAGCGTATAGGGTGCCGATATCCCATTTATTAATTTCTATCGATAAAATCTGCTGTTCTTCTAAAAATTCCCAAGGTGCTAATTTCCAAATCGCAAAAGCTTTATCTCTTAATAGACTTGCATACTCCGGAGGTAAATCTGGAACCTGGTCGTCAATAACTTCTGAAAAGCCGCGAAACAGTTCATCAATTAACGGTAATTCAGGTACCCGGTCAATCACAATATCCACATCTTGCAGCACTCCGCGTAAATAAAATTGAATTTCCCTATCTTGGACTACAATTTTTTGAGGACGTGCTGGTTTGGCCGGATTGTGGGGACTTTCTATTGCTCGCATTAAAGTACGGACAACTGCTTCCGGACCAGCTTGAGAATTCACTACATCCATAGAACGCACAACTCCCTCATGAGCATCAACCCAAAGAATGCATTCGTTTTGTTCTTGTGAATCTTCCCCGCTAGTTGATGAAAACGGACGACGGTCACCTTCCCATACAGAAGTAATTTGGGGTAATTTCTTCAAGCGACGGATGGTAGAGCGACTTAAACTTATCATAGAGTAGGTTTATAACTTGAACGCTGAGTAAATTTTATGTTTAGGAGAAGAAGGATTCTTTTTTTTCTGTGTTAAAAAGCTTTCTTTCTTTTGTCTTGCTTCTCCAAAAATAGTGTTTTATAAATATGCCGAGTCTTTCAATTTTAGAATAAAACTTATAGGCATGCTGCAATCATAATTTGATGTCTCCCCTTTATCAATTACAGCAAGACCCAAATTTGTTTGAGGCAGATGCAATGTCTTTATTTATCCTTGTTTTTCACCAGAGTTGAAAATAACTGTAGCCTCATCAATATCGCTAGAATAAGTAAAACAGCAAAAAATGAATCTTGTCGAGCAGCATGGAACTACTATTGTCTCCAGCTTATGGCTCGCAATTCGTGCATTAAAGTCCTTTAGGGGACTGATTGTCATACAAATATATGGGAGTATTAAGCAGATGACACAAGCAACCGAATCTCAACGAGGAATTTTACTCAGCGAAGCTGCACTGCAACAAGTTAAATTATTGCAAGAAAAACAAGGTAAAGAACTCTGCTTGCGGGTAGGAGTTCGTCAAGGTGGCTGTTCTGGAATGTCTTACATGATGGACTTTGAAGACTCCAGCAAAATTAGCGAACACGACGACATTTTTGACTACGATGGCTTCAAGATTGTTTGCGACCGTAAAAGCTTATTATATCTTTATGGTTTGATGCTTGATTATAGCGATTCATTGATTGGTGGAGGTTTCCAGTTTACCAACCCCAACGCTAACACCACATGTGGTTGTGGTAAATCGTTCGGTGTTTAGAAAAATTGTTAAAGGTCCTTTGTGTTTTTTCGTAAATAGTTATTTAATTACAAAGGACTTTTGACGGATAGGAATAATATTTGTTTTACTATGACTCAAACAGTTGAATCTTTATTTGATGAAGCACTCGAACGCTATAAAGCCGGAACCGAGCCTGCTGAGTTGATTCCGGTCTTTAAAGACATTTGCGATCGCGCACCTCAAAACAGTGCTGCGTGGACTTGTTTGTCATGGTTGTACATGCTCGATAGTAAACCGAAGCTTGCTTCTAAGGCTGCAAACAAGGCTGTAAAGTTGAACCCTCAAGACCCCCAGGCAAGGGTTAATTTAGCTACAGCTATGTTGGAAACAGGTCAAAAAGGTTTGCGAGACCATGTAGAGGTTGCTTCGCAATTAATGCTGGTTAATGAAGAATGGCAAGAGGAAATCAAAAATAGCATTGACGATGGTTTGACTAGAAAACCAGACTGGAAAAGTTTGGCGAAAATTAAAAGCTGGCTATTCGATTAATCAAGGTAAAACAAATTTTGTTTTCATCTGTGGTATCTAATCCACAGATTTTTCATTTTTTTCCAATTCTCTATTTTGCATTCGATATCTTAAATCTTATGAAAGATAAATTATTAAATTTACTTAATACATTTTTAGTTGCTGATGTTTTTCTAGTTTTAATCAGCTTTTTTTGGCTTGCGATAGCAGTCATTGGTCGCGGTGCTGGAATACCCCTAGGCTTAGATTTATGGTACAAGCTATGGGACCCAGTATTTACTCCCGCAATGGGTATATTGATGGCTGGTGCGCTTCTAAGCGGTATTATCAGTTGGGTTTCTCGAAAGTTAGAAGTTCGCGAATAATATGATGCTAATGTGATGTCAATAGTACAAACCAATAATTCACATCATTGATTTTGATAAGTGTTGGTAGTCGCTAATTGTTAACAGGGAGCGTCTCGCTCCCACTACCATTGTTTTTTGTTTTATCCCGAACTTTCTAAATCCAAAATTATTACAAAATTTCTTTTAAAGCTGGCTCCAAATCTGAGTATTGATATTTAAAACCGCTTTCTAAAGTACGTTTGGGTAAAACCTTCTGACCTTCCAAAGCGACTACTGCACCATCACCTAACATCGCTTCGATTGCAAAAGCTGGGACTGGTAGCCAAGAAGGACGATTCATTACTTTACCCATGGTTGTAGATAGCTCTGCCATGCGAACCGGCTTAGGTGCGGTACCATTGTACACTCCTGACATTTCCGAGTTAGTCAGAGCGTACAATATTAAGCCAACCATATCGTCTAGATGAATCCACGAAAACCACTGTTCTCCACTACCAATAGGACCCCCTGCAAATAGCTTGAATGGGGTAATCATTTTACCAAGCGCACCACCCATCCCCAGTACAATTCCGAATCGCAAAATTACTAACCGCACGTTGCTATCTGTAACTTTCTGAGCTTCAGTCTCCCAGACCTGACAAACTTCAGAAAGAAAATCGTTACTAGAAGGACTGTTTTCATCAAAGGTAGCTGTTTCGCTAGTACCGTAATAACCAATTGCAGAAGCATTTACTAATACTTTTGGTTTCGTAGAGCTATTAGCAATAGCTTCGACAATTTTTTGCGTGGTTAACTTACGACTATTAAGAATTTCCTGTTTGCGTTCGGTTGTCCAGCGTCCTTCGCTGATTGGTGAGCCAGCAAGATTAACTATACCTTGACAATTCGCGATTTCGTTTTGCCAGGAACCCGAAGCAGTAGGTGTATAAGCAATAATTTCCACATCAGGATAAACATTAGCTGGGAAAAGCCTTCGAGCGCTTGCGGTATTACGGGTTAATACCAGTATTTTCATACCTTGCTTTTGCAATCTTTCGACTAAACGACTACCGACAAATCCCGTTGCTCCAGTAATTGCGACTTTCATCTTTTTTATTCTCGCACCAAACCATCATTTTACAGGGTTTGGGCGGTCTAATTGAAATACTGATGGAAAATAAGGAAAGCTAAATCAAATAAAATACATTATGAATGATGCAATATCAGTAATTCAGTAATTATGTCGAAAAAAAAGTGATTATAGAGCTTAATGAATTATAACTACTAGATTTTTGTGTAGTTATGTATTATAAGATGGATTGACTGTTGTAAGGCGTGGGATTATTATGGCTCGCTATACTTGTTCGTATATTGTTTCTCTTCCCATAGATCATCTGCAACCTCTGGTTATAGAGCTTTTGCAAGAATGTAATTTGGATGTTCAGTACTATACATCTGATTATATTTTGGCACGAGAGGTACCCGGTAGCGTTCCTTTCTCGAAATTTGTGACGATAGAGGTACTTATTGATAAGAGTACGGCGACTGAAACTGAAACTAAAATGAACTTAGTGTTTAAAAATGAGGAACTACCACTCCAAGTTGATAATCACTGCCGGCAAGTTTTTGAATTTATGAAGCAAGTAGTGGAAGATTACCGTCATTGGCATTTAACTGAAACTCTTGCGGGATAGGCAAGTGAATAATGATTTATACATTAGTCGCGGATGAATATAAAAGCTAATTCACCGCGATTAATGACCGTTGTTCTAATATATTAAAAATCAAAAAAGCGAATCAATAATTTAATTTCAAGCTAAGAAAATTTATAGCTATTTATGTTAATTTAATAGGCTTTATATTAGAAGAAGAGCAGTTTTATAGCCAAAAAAATTATTATAACCAATTTTTTAGTTTTTTATTACATCTTATACATCTTATTGCTCAAAAGCTTATAATTATTACTTTATTACTATATAAAAGGGGTAAGCTCTATAAATTGAGATTAATAGTTAAATACTATCTTATTTCCTGTTTACAGTTCCTTTTTTTCTTCTTACTCCAACATCCCCTTGTAAAAATAAGCCTATTTTTTAGTTCGCATCTCAACTAATATCTATAAAAAATTCCGGGCACTAACTACAAGGTAAATACCCAATATTGCAGAAGTGCCCAAAAATCCCTCCCCATCAATTAAGATCAACTTTTTAATCCTCGTTATCTTCGGTCATGCTGGGATTTATCAATGTGATGTCATACTCGCTAGCATCTGTTTGTCCAGTTTGAGTAGCATCTCTTTGCAGTAGATAGTAAATAGCACGTACCTGTGGACCGAATACAACCTCATCTTCATTTTTTAAATCGTGGGCTGGTATTTTGCTACGTCCGTTAATCATCAAACCGTTGGAACTAGGTTTTCCTTTAACATCACCATCCACAATACGGTAATAAAACCGTTTATCACTGTCACCATCTCTTGGTAGTTTTACTAATGTTGCATGACGACGCGAGACAAACTGCGATACTAAATGAATATCGCATTCGCGGTCTCTACCAATAGAATAAAGGGAGTTTTCTAAAGTAAATTCTTTACGTCCCTGGTCGTCTTCTATAATCAAGATATGAGTTTCATTCGATTGTGCTGCCATAGAATTACCATTGCTACAATCGGTTGAATTGTCAGCTATCAAGATTCGTTTGGTATAGTTTGTTGCCATTGTCGAACCATTACTCAGTGGTCAGAAGCTGCTATCTGTAAAACTGGTTTTGATTCTTGATTAGAACCGGAATGTTTTACCCGCTTTAGATTAATGCAGCTTGAGGTCGCGTTCTTACAGTTTATATGTGAGAAACGCAACATAATACTACCGACCTAGTTTAACCTGAGATGAGCCAAACGAATATTTTTGCTCGTAAATAATATCTCTAAAGGAGGAACTTAGGAATGCGAGGCAAACCTTCTTAATAGAAGGGAGTTGGTAACTACGCTAACGGAGCTAAAAGCCATTAAAGCAGCAGCACCTCCGGGATTCAGAACAAAACCGAGGCTCGGTAATAATATACCAGCAGCTAAGGGGATTCCTACTATATTGTATGCGAATGCCCAGAATAAATTTTGACGGATTTTATTGAAGGTAGCGCGACTCAAACCAATGGCTTCAACAACATCTTTTAATTCATCTCGCATCAACACAATTTCCGCAGCTTCCATCGCTACATCTGTTCCGGAGTGCAATGAAATACCGACATCGGCTTGAGATAAGGCTGGTGCATCGTTTATTCCGTCTCCTACCATTGCTACTAGAGACTCGGGATGGGAATTTTGCAATGATTCGATGACTGCTGCTTTTTTGGCTGGAGGGATACCTGCTATCACATCATTACTTTCTAATCCAAGTTGCTCTGCTACTGCGAAAGCAGCTTCTTGGGTATCACCGCTGAGTAACATGACTCTTAAACCCAAAGAACGAATTTTTTCTACGGTTGAGGAAGCATCTTCTCTTAGAGTATCTTGAACGGCAATTAATCCATCAATTTCGCCATTTTTGGCGATACCAACTACTGTCTTACCAGCTTCAGCTAAGGTTTTAATTTGTTTTTGAATTGTTTCATCAATATTAATACCGTTTAAGTTTAACCATTCCCAACTACCCAAAAGGATTGTAGTGTTTTGAATTACAGCAGATAGGCCAAATCCTGGTTCGGTATGAAAATCATTGGCTGCGGGTACAGATAATTTACGTTCTGCTGCTGAATTTAAAATCGCTTTTGCTAAAGGATGTTGGCTCCCACTTTCTACTGCTGCTGCTTGCTGAATCAATAAATCAGCCGTACTTTGCTCCGATATCGGAATGCATTCGGTGACGTTAGGTAAACCGGTAGTTAAGGTTCCAGTCTTGTCAAAAACTATTGTCTTTAATTGATGTACCTTTTCTAAAACATCTCCACCTTTAATAAGTAAACCACGTTCGGCACCAATCGCAGTTCCAACTAAAATTGCTGTGGGTGTCGCAAGTCCCAAAGCACAAGGACAAGCAACAACCATTACTGCAATGGCTAATTTCAAACTGATTAGTATTGGGGAGAAATGTATTGGGGTTGAGGAGTGAAGGTATCCAGAAAAATGCTGAGAGTGTGGGGAGGAGTTAAGTACTGTTGAGCTAGAAATATCATGCCAAACATGAGACACAATTCAATACAAAAATACAAATGTTAGTAGAGCGGTAGTTATTACCCCGTAGGTAAAGTAACCAGCTACAGTATCAGCCAATCTTTGTACTGGTGCTTTACGAATTTGCGCTGCTTCTACTAAACCAACAATTTGCGCTACTGTCGTATCGTTTCCGGTACGGGTTGTTTGAATAATAATCGTCCCAGACTCATTAATAGTTCCCGCACTTACGGTATCTCCAACTTGTTTGGGGACTGGTGCTGATTCTCCGGTAAGCATGGACTCGTTAATGGCTGTTTTTCCTTCGACTACTTCACCATCAACGGGGATTTTATCTCCCGGACGTACTTGCAACCATTCACCAATACGAACCTGTTCGGCTGGAATTTCTACGATTTCTGCTTTCTGAGTATCGTTATCCCCATTAGGTTTGGCTATTAATCTAGCAATACTTGGTCTGAGAGACAGTAATTCTTGAAATGCAGCAGAAGCACGATTTCTTGCTTGTTTCTCTAAAGTACGTCCGAGCAGAATAAATCCCAATATCATCACGGGTTCGTCAAAAAAGCATTCCCAGCCCAATTGAGGAAGTAATAACGCAGCTACACTAGCAACATATGCACTGAGGGTTCCTAGAGTCACTAAAGTATTCATATTGGGTGCATTTCGACGCAAACCCAACCAGCCATCTACTAGAATCGGACGACCTGGTATTAATATTGCTAATGTAGCCAATCCAAAATGAAACCAGATATTTTGCAATAGCGGTAGCCTTAAGCCACCAATATTGCCCAAATGTCCGATTGCTGAAAAAACCAGCAGCAGTAAAGCAATTACTAACTGCTTTCGGGCAGATTGCATTTCTCGCTGTTTTTTCTCTTTAGCTTCCTTTAAAGCTTGAGCGCTATCTGTCTCCCCAGGTGCTTTACGAGGTTTGCTCGGAAATCCTGCTGTAGTCAATTCCTTGACCAATGCATTAATGTCTAGAGTCAATTCTTCGGAATCTACTACTGCTACCCCAGTGGCAAGATTCACACAAGCATTATCAACACCAGGAAATTGCGTTAATTGTTTTTCTACAGCTTTCACGCAGCCAGCACATTTCATTCCTTCAACATCAAGGGTAATTTTGTTTTTGTTTGCTGCTGGATTTTCGGCTGTGTTTTTTTTAGATACCAGTTGCATGGAAAATATCCGGTCTCACTATAAAAATAATAATGCCTATACAAGGACATAATGTTATTTTTGCCCCTACTTCGAGGGTAAGCGAAATCCGGAGTTATGACCGAATGTCTTAGGTGTTAATTTTTGTAAAAACTATATTAAAAGCAATATATTTAACTAAATTCTTTGTGCCGATTCCAACGCAGATAAGTGAAGTAAATTACAGCACTTAATTGTATTGGAAGCATAGCAGCTTGACTTTTTAGAAACGGATTTATTGACAAACTAGACATTGTACAAAAATAAGCCATTCCAAAATAGAAAAGCATTATAAACGTGAGATTTTTACGCTTAAGCATCAGCCGATACCGGATAAAATATTGTATTTTTTATTTAAATATAATGATGAGACAACCTAAGAGATAACTTGTAAAAATTATTCTTAATTTATCAGTATTGCCAGTAGTAATAACTAAATTATAGTCAAATTATTTAGTTATAAATAAATCTTCTAATCCAAGTTATTTATTCTTAACCACAACTTAGTAGAATTCGGAAATATTTAGAATTCCTAGCTCTATAGTTTAACTTCTATATAGCTCATAGTTATTTAACAGCTAGGAATTAATTTATAACAATCTATAACTTACCTTGCAACTAAGACAAAAATACAAGTAAAGCTAATATTGCGTTTGCAATAGTTACGTACCCTAAATATTACTAAAAAATAAAAGATTTATGACAATTTGTATATTTTGTTTAGAACCAACCTTGTTTGTTCATAAAGTAAGTACCGACGAAATCATCGTGAGCTTTATTCAAATAAATCATTCCTTCAATTAAACCTACAAGCTGCATGATTAAAAAAGTTAAGCCGTAGGTGAAGTAACCACCGATTAAGGAAATTATCAAGGTAATTAACCCTTCTGGAGCATATCCAAGAACAAACTTATGAATACCAAATCCTCCAAAAATAATTCCACAAAAACCTGCTAGTAATTGCTTAGTAGCGTGAGAGGGACTGAGTTTTGCCATATCGCTGCTCCTTAGAATATAAATATAAAATTGATTACATATTGTGCTAGCAGAATATGTCAGTAATCAATTACTGCTAGCTAGTAAAATTACTGTGTTAGGTGATTTAAGAAATTCATACTAGACAAGTCTTAACTATGTTTTGACTTTGCCTAGATTCAAGAAAATCTTCTAATTTCTGTATATATTGATTTCAGCAAATTTTATATCGCTGTATTCTGTCATTTCATAACAGAATTTCTCTGAATAACAATTATTTACAATAATTCTCATTCATCGACGATGCAATATTCAGTTGTACAAGTCCTTATTCAGAAATTCCGGACTAATTCAGTGCGCTACAAATACCTAGAAATTATACGCTCGCAACTTCTATAAGTATTATACTAGTACAAGTGTATGCATATAAGCAAGCTAAGTATATTGTGCATTCTCGCTCTGAAATTCTATTAAATTATGTAGAATATGCGCCAACTACTTTCAAGTTTAGAATAATCTAAAATAGTCAGCATCTCTATAAAGGCTGAACCTAATCAATAAACAACTATATGCTTACTTAAATAATCAGTTATATATCTAACATAATCTATAAGCCAGCTTTTGTGTTAAGCATTTATGCTTGAAGCCGAGGAATTACCTACACTTAGGATAGCGGAAACTAATTGAAAAATTGCTACACATAATTAATGCAGTTTTTTTTTATTCTGGCAACAGTACATTGGAGTGTCAATTAGTACTACTACCTAGAATATATAAACTTAGTAGAGTTCCGCTATTCCAAAGACTATGAAGAAGTATGGGAGCAAGAAGATTGCGCGACCGGGAGTAAACGAAGCCAAGTACAATTCCTAAAACTGTGAGTGGTAGAACTTCGGATAAACTCAAATGAACAGCAGCAAACAAAAAGCTAGAAATAAGTATTGATCCCCAAAGAGGTAAGTAGCGAGTTAGAGAGGGGAGCAAAAATCCGCGAAATAAAAGTTCTTCAAATAATGGTGCAGCAACTGCAGCTGTAGAGAAAAATATCAACAACGCGAGATTGTCTTGACTTTCAAGGACTATTTGTAGCAAAGGGTTGCTACCACCTTGTCCTTGCCAAAGTTGTTGATTGATTAAAGAAACGACAATAAAAATAGGTATTACCGCGCAGTAACCACCAATTCCCCACAGCAACCAGCTACCATTCAAGCGGAAGCGGAACCATTCCTCAGGAAGAGGAAAAAATTGCTTAATAGACAAATAAAGTACTGATATCGTACCACTAGCTACTAATAAGTAGCTCATTAATACGTATAAAGCCTGGATTCGCACGTTGGGAGCGGGTCTGGGGATAGGAAGAAATTGTAAGAATAAAGGGACAACAAATTGACCCATCAAGAAAAAACCAACAACGAAAACCTGCAAAATGATTTCCCCATCCCAAGGAGTCTTCCAGGTTTTCTCAGCATTTTGAGCCAATAAAGCTTCTTCCTTTTTAATAATCCACTGTCCGAAAGTAAAAATAAGCAGCGCTATACCAATGAAACCTCCTAATGCAGGAAGAATAGCTATAGCAGTTAACTTGAGTAATGCTTTCTCTGCTGCTTGTTGCTCAATTAATTTAATATTATTTAAAGAATTAGTATTTTGTTGAGTTTGGTATATTTTTTCTAGAGAAGTATAGCGAAACCAACCTTTAAGATTATCTTTAATCAATAATTCTGCATCTTCTGAAATCTGGGGTGATTTTTCCCATAATCCAATCAACATCTGACTGGTCTCATGAAGTTGAGGATTAACACTAGAATTTTTTTGTAATTGCTGCCAAGTTTTGATAGCTGTATCGGTGTTACCTTGACGTGCTTGAAGAATTCCTATCCGCAAGTCTAGTTCTGCAAGCAACTTCTGCAAATTACTAGATGTTTGCTGTAACTTTTTCTGCTCTATTTTTGAAGAAGCATCTATTATCGGAGCAACATCGGAATCAGGTTGTGCTGAAGTAAGAATATCGGTTGACTGAGAAGCTAATTGTGCTAGTTGATTTTGAGTTGTTTCTAAATTAGTCTTTGCCGAAATACGTGCTTCTTTATACTGCTTAAGTGCCCCGACCACAGGTTTTGCACCAAGTATGGTTTTCTTAGCACTTTGTAAACTTTCCTCTTCATCAGAGGGTTGCCATTCCGTTGCTAACAATACAATATTAGTCTGATACAACTCCAACTTGCCTTGAAATTGAGCTTCCTTCAAACTTCCGATTAAAGACGAGCCAGAATATAAAAGTGTTACTACTGTCAGAATAAATAAAACAATCCGCTTAAGTGTCATCAAATTCTCTCAATTAACAACTCCCTCTGGGAATTATCGCATTCACAACCCGCAGCGGACATCTTTCCTTGAAAAACCATAGGATGTTTTAATTTTTGGATAAAGGAAGAAGCATCAGAGAAGTCAGAGGTCAAAGTAGAAAAAATAAATCAAAACTGATAACTCTTAAATATTTTCCATTAGCCAAAGTATAAAAACATGGCATTTTCCTGATAAGCCACATTTTGGTAATAATTTAAAAGTTGTTTGTGAGCATCGTAGAGATTATCAAAGCCTTTTTCTAGACCTTTGGATGCAAACCGCTGCTTGAAATGAGCTTGAGTAAATTTTGATAAAGCTTGAGCAACTTGTTTCACTTCATCAACTGTTAAATATCGTAACAGTCCATTATCCGTTTCATAATCTATAGTCTTACCTCCTAAAATGGCATTGATTGAAGGTAATTTATCTTGTTTGTTTTGACCGATAAGAGATGGTACGGGAGTCGAGTAACTTTTACCTGTAAGAATGAAATGAAGATTATTCCATTTTTTACCGATATCAAACTCAGAGTTTTTACCTTCAGCAAGCATTGTCGGAATATCTGACTTTAGCTTTTCAAATTCTTCTGGTTGTTCAACTTTCAACTTTGCTAAGGTTTGTGGTACATAGTTGGTAGCCTCGTCAAACCATTTAGCATCCTCGGGGTTATTTAAATCTAGACTTAAATCTTGCCAAAAAGGTGAGTCAGGTAAATACTGAGCATCATCAAATAATTCAAAAAAATCTGGATATTTTTGAAATTTTTCTAATAAATCGGGAGAGACTTGCTTAAAATATGCTTCTAATGCCATTATCAATTACCCTCTAAAGATTGTTAACCCAATTCCGGAAAGACTTGAGCAAAGCAATTTCTCCCATTGTTTTACTTTGCTCGATAAATCTAGATATATCTTTTACTGATACTAAAGGAAAAGCAATACTATATTCACGTTCAAGATATTCTTCTTCAACCAACTGATAAAATTTTAAATCTTTACCGTCATATTTCCATAATTCACTTACTCCTAAAGCCGAATAAATATCAAATTTATCAACAGAGCTACTAGTAATATCAATTTCAATTGCTAAATCAGGAGCAGGTGAATTTGTTAAATCGAGGGTTTCCCTTCCTCTAACGGCTAATTCATTTTGAATATAGTAACAGTTATCGGGTTCTATTCCTTTTCTGACAATCTTGCTTTTTAAAGTTGTTGAACCCGCGCTTTTAATTTCGATATTCAGTTCTTCAGCTAGTGCAATAATAAAATTATGAAAATTACATTTAGGATTTTCATGTTCAAAAAGCGGAGTCATTATTTCTAAAGTACTACCGTCATAAGCAAATCGAGAACCTCTATCTTCACCTGTTTCTTTAAGTAAAGTTTCAAAAGTTTCCCAACTAATGTTATGTAGTACGGTTCGCTGTTCCGCTAAAGTATAAGTTACAACCATTGTTTGCTTTAGATAGCTTGTTTTTCAGCAAGGAAATGATATGGTATTCCGAATATTTTACTCACGTTATTAATATAGTATTCGTTGAGGTCAATCTCTACTATATTTTCAATAAGTTTTAAAAACTTCCAGCTAGTTCCAGTGGTAACAGTTCCATAGATAATTGGAATATTATTTTCTTCTTTCTGATTAAATATTTTTGCTGCAAGCATTTCTACAACACAATTGACCTAAACCAGCATTAATATTTTCCTTTTTAGCTTCTACAATTGTAATTACAGGAAAATTTAAAATTAGTAATTCTGACGAAATGCTAAGAATAAAGTCGCAATTTCCATTTAAAACTTGACTTGAGTCTACAGTAAAATCAACTCCTGAAAATAAACTGACCTGATTTTTTAATACTTTCTGATAGCAATTAAAATTGGATAAATAATCATTTCAGAACGCGATTTTTCTGTATTACTTGCTAGTCCTAATGGAAGATTTTATGTTAGGGTTTCTGCGAGTAATGTTGGAATTTAAACTTCAGGTAAGGATGCAAAAATATCAATTTTGTTAGAAATACTCAGATTAAAGGTTTTTCTAATTTTAGATAAAGTAAAGTCGCTGTATGACACGGTAATCCTGCAATAGGAATAGAGAAAATTTATATATAGCGTTTCTTAGTCTATTGAAGTACATCTAAAAACCTCACCCCCAACCCCTCTCCTTATTAAGG
>CAKZYM010000764.1 GCA_937884685.1 uncultured Calothrix sp. | reverse complement strand
TAACTCCTAACTCGCTCGTTTTCTACCAAATTTTACGTTTCCCAAAGTTTTACCTCTCTACAATCAGTCGGAATTTATTAAACGCACCACTGTTAACTGTTCGCTGGGAACTTTTTCCTCTATCCCAGTATTTATAAGCTTTTGAGGCTTTTTAAAATTTCTTTGCCATCAAAAATTTCACAAAACTTTATGTTAAGCAGAAGGGACTTTTTTGTTAACAACTGTTAAGAATACGATTATGGGCGGTTTTTGTATATTAGGACTCAAATACTTGTTATACCTAGTGTTTTCAGATAGTTAAGAAAAGCTTAAACCTAAATAAATTCCATACTTTGAGCTAGTTGATGAAGTTTAGTAAAGGGTTGAACTATGTTTTTTAAGGCTAATCTCTTATATGTAAAGGATTTGAGGTTTTTCTTATTGCTCCATCTTATTTATTTATATATCTTAACAAAATCTGCCCTTGTGGCGGTGTATAAACATTATCTGGAGGGGTCAATTAACAGACACAATTTAAAAGAGACAATCAATTTGTCAAGGTTGTCGGTTTCTCATAAAATAAGCCAAGATTCTCATAATTCCATATCAATTTTACGGGTAAGGAATTAGGGACTAGATAAATTGGCAGTTAAAACAACATCTGTTATATCCCATCCGTTGATAAAAAGCTGCCATTTTAAATCAAGGCAATCTTAAAAACTAACCAATTAGGAGAAAAGTCGATGTTAGATGCATTCGCAAAAGTAGTTTCTCAAGCTGACTCCAGAGGCGAATTCTTGAGCGGTGAGCAGTTAGATGCTCTAAGCAATATGATTAAGGACAAGAATTCTCGTTTGGATACTGTAAACCGCATCACCAGCAATGCTTCTCAAATCGTTACTGACGCTGCTCGTGCATTGTTTGAAGAACAGCCTCAGTTGATTGCTCCTGGTGGTAACGCTTACACCAACCGTCGCATGGCTGCTTGCTTGCGCGACATGGAAATTATCTTGCGCTATGTTACCTACGCTATGTTGGCTGGTGACGCAAGTGTATTAGATGACCGTTGCTTGAATGGTTTGCGCGAAACTTACCAAGCTTTAGGAACTCCTGGTTCTTCTGTGGCAGTTGGCGTTCAAAAAATGAAAGATACTGCTATCAAAATGGCTAACGACCCCAATGGTATTACCAAGGGTGATTGCAGCCAGTTAATGTCTGAATTAGGTGGCTACTTTGACCGTGCTGCTGCTGCTGTTGCTTAGTAGATAAAGCACCGTTAGTACCGTTTAAGCACTAATAAAGAGAAGCCCGGACTCGAATAACGAGTATCCAGGCAAAAAAAAATAACAAGACATAAAGGAGATTGTAAGACATGAAGACACCAATTACCGAAGCAATTGCATCTGCTGATACTCAAGGTCGTTTCTTAAGCAACACCGAATTGCAAGCTGTTAACGGTCGTTTTGACCGCGCTGTTGCTAGCATGGAAGCTGCTCGTAGCTTAACTTCTCAAGCTCAGCAGTTGATTGATGGCGCTGCTAACGCTGTTTACCAAAAGTATCCTTACACCACTCAGATGCAGGGACCTCAGTACGCTGCTGATTCTCGTGGTAAGTCCAAGTGCGCTCGTGACGTTGGTCACTACCTACGCATGGTTACCTACTGCTTGATAGCTGGTGGTACAGGTCCTATGGATGAGTACTTAATTGCTGGTTTGGACGAAATCAACCGTTCTTTTGAATTGTCTCCTAGCTGGTATGTAGAAGCTTTGAAGCACATCAAAGGTAGTCACGGTTTGAGCGGTCAAGCTGCTAACGAAGCTAACACTTATATCGATTACGCTATCAACGCTTTAAGCTAGTAAGCGTTGTGCCCGGAGAGTGATGCGAGTGCTGGATGGGGTTTTTCACCTAGCAGTTGTATTGGTCTCCGGGCATTGTTTTAGGCTGTTTTAAGCAATTAAAACAAGTAATTAAGGGTTAATTAAAAAACAATATCAAAAATCGCTTCACTAATTTAGAAGTGACAAAATAAAGGGAATAATAGCAATGGCGATTACATCAGCAGCATCAAGGCTAGGAACGGAAGCCTTTGATGAGTTACCAAAAGTTGAACTACGCTCCAACGCTACAAAGGAAGATATCGAAAGCGTAATTCGTGCGGTATATCGGCAGCTTCTGGGAAATGATTATTTAATGAAGGCAGAGCGACTCACAAGTGCGGAGTCACTTTTACGCGATGGTAATATGACCGTTCGCGAATTTGTTCGTGCTGTCGCTAAATCGGAATTGTATAAAGAAAAGTTTTTCTATAACAATTTCCAAACTAGATTTATCGAACTAAATTATAAGCATCTATTAGGTCGCGCTCCTTACGATGAGTCTGAGGTAAGCTATCACAACGATTTGTATCATGGCGAAGGATACGATGTTGATATAGATTCTTATATTGACTCAATGGAGTACACCGAAAATTTCGGTGATAACATAGTACCATTCTATCGCGGATTTGCAACTCAATCGGGACAGAAAACTGTCGGTTTTAACCGCATGTTCCGTTTGTATCGTGGTTATGCAAACAGCGACCGCGCTCAGGTTGAAGGAAGCAAGTCTCGTCTAGCAAGAGAATTAGGAACCAATAGTGCTTCTTCGATAGTGGGACCATCGGGTAATAACAGCAATTGGAATTACCGCGCAACAAACGATGTATCTCCCAGAAGAAATATAGGGAATGCAGTAGGAACAGGTGACCGTTCTTATCGCATCGAAGTAACGGGTCAATTGTTTCCAAAATATCCGAAAGTTAGACGTAGTAGCTACGCAATCGTCGTACCTTACGAACGTTTATCAGACAAGATGCAGCAAATTCTGCGTCAAGGTGGAAAGATTGTTAGCGTCACACCAGCTTAGGAAATAGGGAGATGGGGAGACAATCTTAAGAGCAGGGGAGGCAGGGGAAGCAAATAAATTTTTTCTTCCTCCG
>CAKZYM010000763.1 GCA_937884685.1 uncultured Calothrix sp. | reverse complement strand
TTATTGGAAGTTGAGCATCAGAAGGTGAAAGCATTCCCAGTTTCTTACCTTCTGCGATTAACCAACGTCCCTGTGATGATGAATCAACGTAGCTCGGAGCTAGTTCAATTTGTATCGGAACTGTCTCCCCTTTCCAAACTTTTCCTTTATGTTCGGAAGCATCTCTATGAGTTCCTACAACTGTAAGTTCGGTAAACTGAAGTTGATGAAGCTGCTCTTTTATTTCTTCCCCAAAAATAGCAAAAACTGCACCAGCACGTTTATTAATATCGTACTCTTCTTTAACTCTTTTAGTTGATAAATTCCACATCGCTGCTGCTATGGCTAATCTTTCTTTATCTGGAATATTTTCTCTCGTTTTGGCAGCATATTCATAAGCTAATCTAAAAGCAGCTTTTTCGTGAGAAGAATTAAGAGCAGGATTGATATCGATATCAAGTTTACCAAGCTCAATCCAATTACTTTTATTTTGATGGTGTAGTGTTTGAAAAGTATCTTTATTTTCAACAATAGAAGCTTCAGTTAATAATCCTAACTGCTTTTTTGCTGGTACAACTTGGCCGCGTTTATTAATTGTAGTTTCTCCCGGTACTACCGCAAAGGCTTTATAGTGATTCTTATCTTTAAGTAGAGAAATTAGCATTTTTTCTTGTGAATAGCTTTGAGGTTTGTTGGTATCTTTTTTATTTAATCGAATTTCGATTTGATTTCCTTTACGAGATTTTGCCACCATTCTTAAATTCGGTTGATGTTGATTAGCTTCGACTTCCTGTTTAATATCATGGGCTGCTCGAATTAACCTTTCATATTGTTGCTTAATATTTTTTGCTGTCTCTAGCTGTGAAGTATTAAAATCAATACCTTAAAATAAATATCTGAATTGTGATAGTGGACGAGGAGTAAGAGCATTGGATTCAAAATGTTGATTAGTTTCTTGAACTAATAAATCAAGCGCGGTATGCAAATTACTTCACATCGGTTTATTTAAATAAGCCCATTTTTCATTACGGTCTTCAAGAGCATAAACTTGAGGATAAGCACATAATTCTGTACATAATTTTATAACTTCCGGGTCGCTACGTAACGCGCTTTTACCGCTTTGTCCCTCAATTTTCAATTGCTGGTCAATTACACCAGATAAATTATGAAATAGCTGCCGTGCTTTTGCTAATCTTTCGGAAACTTGTTCGGGTGTAATAGTATTATTTGATTCTGGTTCCTGTAGTGGTATTAAGTAATCTTGAAAAGAATTATTTGAACTTCTATTCTCAAAGTTTAGACGACGATTATATTCGTTAAAGTCATTTAATAACTCTCGTAAATGTTCTGCTTCTTTGGGGAAATTATAAGAAGCGCATCGAGCAAGATTAGCTGATAAATTTGCTAAAAATGTTCTTTGCTCGTTAACAGGAATTTGACTACACTCAGATTCAATTGCAATTGCTTTCATCGCTAAGTTAGCCACAATTCCGATATTGTCATGAGCGGCTTCTAAAGCTATCTTCTCAAAACTTCCACAGTAAGCTGCTTTCTGAGGTAAAACACTTTCTGGATAACGGTTTTCTGGTTGAGTTTTGAACTCAATTTCTTGTGTGGTGCTGGGAAAATCTTCAGCCAATGCAGTTAAAGGTTTATCACCATCGCAGTCACTATTAAGAGCCGCTGCTGTGCGACGATTGAGTTTAATACTACCGGGATTGACTTCTTCCCCTTCCAATAAGCGATTCGTAAGTACTGCCATGACGTTTGTATTACCGACTGGGGGACGATGATATAAAACTTTCGCACCATCGGGTTTAGTGCGATCGCAAATCTCCCAATCTTTCAAACGGTTGCAAGTCATCAGCATCGAAGACTGAAATTTGATAACTCTTCCGGTAGCGCAATCCCGATATTGTTCTTGAAGATGTTCTGACAGAAAATTGATAACCTTTGGTGTTTCGATAATTTGCAGATGTCCTTCTAAATCGGCTTTGAGAAGTTGATACATTAATTCAGTGTCGTTATCTCCAAAAGCTTCGTTAATCACATCTCCAAAATCATCCAAATCAAAATCATGGATTAATTTAGTTCCGGTTTCTCTTTTAAAGTCACCTTCTAACCTTCTTTCTACCGTTTGAATATAATCTAATGCAACCTTACGCGGGTCATTCGCAATGTTATCTAATTGTATCAAACGCTGTTGAACCCTGGGTAAAGCATCTTTTTCAGCACCTTCAGGCAATCCTATCCAGTATTGAGCGCCAGTT
>CAKZYM010000762.1 GCA_937884685.1 uncultured Calothrix sp. | reverse complement strand
TGTCCAATTATTTTCAGGTGAACCTGTAACTGTACTAGGTGGCAGAAATTTCTGATTTCTTTGATTTTTACTCGCTATCTTCTTTGTGACACTCAATGATAATTTACCTACCCCAACCGATGTAGCACCATCAACACCCATTTACTAGTCACCTTCATACTTCTCTACCCACGGATTTCAATTTAACGCATTCGTGCCTGTGTGGGAAGATACATTAAATTTATTTTTGGGGATTGGGGCAGTAGCAAGTAATAAGTAGCAAGTAGGAAGTAGCAAGTAGCAAGTAATGAGTAACAAGTAGGGATAACGAGTAACGAATGATAATAGACAGTTTAGCAGCCTTAAAAAAACACCGGTGTCAGTAATTTAATTACTACTTTTACTTCCTACTTCCTACTTCCTACTCGCTACTCGTTACTCTCTGCTCCCTATTGACAAAAAACTAATCGCGACGGACAAATAACAAGTGATGAATTGATTAATTTATAGGAGATAGTGATGGAGCGCACATTTTTAGCAATTAAGCCCGATGGTGTACAGCGCGGATTGATTGGTGAAATTATTAAACGCTACGAAAGTAAGGGCTTTACTTTGGCTGGTATGAAGTTTATGAAAGTCAGTCGTGAATTGGCTGAATCTCATTACGACGTTCATAAAGAAAGACCATTTTTTGCTGGTTTGGTGGAATTTATCACTTCTGGCCCTGTCGTCGCTATGGTTTGGGAAGGTGAAGGTGTTGTTGCTGCTGCTAGAAAGATAATTGGTGCAACTAATCCTTTAACAGCAGAACCTGGAACTATCCGTGGTGATTTTGGAGTTGATATCGGTCGCAATATTATCCACGGTTCGGATGCTGTAGAAACCGCACAAAGAGAAGTTTCTCTATGGTTTAGTAATGATGAATTGGTAAGTTGGCAACCCCAAAATATGCCTTGGTTATACGAGAAATTTGCTAAGTAATTAGTGACCGAAATAATTTTAGATTTTAGATTTTGCGGAAAGTTTGGGGGGAGATGTTCTTCCCCCAAAACTTTTCAAGACGGATTTTGGATTATGAATGGTTTTAAGCCCCTAAATTTATTTATTGAAACCGTTCTATTATCGTAAATCCAAAATCCTTCAAGCCCCTAAATTTATTTATGGGGACAATCCTGCGGATGTCCTAATGTCCTGTCGGACACGCTACGTTCACCCGAAGGGTGCGGCTTAGACCGTAAATCCAAAATCCAAAATTGCATGACTAAGAGTTAGTCGTTTCGGGAGAAGGGGTAGAAGGAGTGGAGGATGTAGATACTTCTTTGTTAATTATTAAATCCTCACTGTCAATTACCGACTTCTCACCCCCAATTCCCGTATTCGCTTCGTCTTCCGCAACTTCGGAATCTGTGCGCTTGGAAAATCCCCAGGCTAGGACAATGGCAATAACGGTAATTATTAACCACTGAGGAGGAACAAGGGCTTCGTTGATTACCCTCAATAACAAGCGTAAACCTACGAATGCAACAGTAATATAGCCTGCGTCTTCAAGGTAAACATATTCATCTAACCAGCGGATAAATAAACCTGCCATAAACCTCAAGGTAATAATCCCTATGGTGGTTCCGGTGATTACGAGCCACTTTGTATCTGAAACCGCAATCGCAGTGGTGACGCTATCCAAGGAAAAGGCTAAATCTGTAAAAGCAATTACTGGTATTACTTGCCACAATGATGCGTAACGGGCAGTATGTTCGCTTCCTTCTTCTTCTTCTGGAGAAGTGAAATGTTGAAATACCAACCAAAGTAGATAGGCCGCACCGATTAACTCGAACTGCCAATATTGTTGCACCCAAGTAGCGGTTAGAAGCAGAGTAATTCTCAGTACGTATGCTACTACTAAACCTATATTAAGCGCTTGACGTTCGAGATTTTTATCTTCGAGTCCTTGAGCAATTGCAGCCAAGGCTATAGCGTTATCCGCTGACAGTATGGCTTCTAGAAAAATTAGAATAAGCAGGACTATACCTGCTTCAATACTTAAATTATATTGAAGGTAATCAAAAATTCGCTCTAGCATTAGGGATTTCTCAAATAGCGCAATTAAAAGTTAACAGGAACTGAAAGTTTGAAATCACTTTTTGTAATAAAAAGCTACTTTAATAAAGCTTAACCTCCGAAAGCAACTTTATGGACACCAAAGTTTGCCGAGCATGGGTGTAATTTCACTACGTGCAGTGGGATTGACAATTAAAGGATATTTTATTTAACTCAATTTAAAAGAAGCAATACAAGGAAGTAACAATTTTCAGCTTAACTAAGATTACTGCTTTTGTAGCGATTTAATTTAAATAATTATTAATGCAATACCGTAGATATTTTTCAAGTAAATACCCATATTGCTTAAATTTATGTATAAAATCCCATATATTAATTACTTAGAATAAATTGCTTTTAAGAGGTTGTAATGTCTGAATCTACGCGAAATTATCAGCCAATAATTTTAATTAGAGGCTTTGGTCAGTTGGATGTATCGGACGAAAAACAAGATGCATATCAAGGATTTAATGATAGTACTGTTTATCCTCATAAAAAAGGTGAAAATTATATCTATGAAGGGTTTATTCTCAGGTTCCTGAAATCGGATTGGAAGTATCAGGATGCAACAAATGTAGTCGGTTACTACGGTAAGCAGATAAACAGCGAACCGGTGCTTCCTCGCAAATTAATGAATTTGGAGAATATGGTTAATCGAGGAGTTTCTCTATCTCCTCAGCTACGAAAGCTAGAAGAAAAGCAAGTTGTTAAAAACTTCAAACGTTTGCAGTCAGAAAATTTTTTCTCGGGGGATAAAGTTGTTATCGACCCAGCGATGGCTTTACATTTACTCGAATCCGTAGACAATGTTTGTCAAACGATTTGGGTGTTCCGCTACTACGATTTAAACGACCGTACATTTAAAACCTATGGTAAAGCACTTGTTCGTTTAATTAATTTTATTCGAGAACTATCACACCTGCACAATCCTTCAGAACCAAGACCGAAGGTAAATATTATCGCTCATTCTATGGGTGGACTTTTGGTACGAGAAGCTATACAGCGGACTTATCCCGAAAATAATCAGAAAGCAGAAGATTTTATTAACAAAATTGTTACTCTTGGTACTCCACATCAAGGTATTTCGTTTCAACTAATGGAAAACTGGATTGGGATTGATGCAAAAGATGAAATAGAACACTTTCATCCAGGTTTTCAAAAAGACCCAAAAAATCCAGAGTCTTTCGTCAACTTTCATAAGTATTTCCCCTTAGAAAGACTGCTGACCATAGTTGGTACCAATTATCGAAGCTACGATAAACCAATAGCATCATTTGCAAATCGATTATTTTCAGTAGAGGATGAGTATCGAACTAATTATAATCGTAGCGATGGATTAGTTAAACAAACCTACGCTCAGATACCTGGAGCGCTGAGGACATTTATCCATAAAAGTCATAGCGGTAATGATTCTATAATAACTTCAAGAGAAGCATTTGAAATTGCCACGCGCTTCTTTTTTGGTAACTTGAGAGCAAGATTGCGTTTTGTCCGGGGTGAAGTAACTCGTGGAAAAGATTTATTTGGTAAAAGTGAATTCTTTTTCGGAGTTTGTATTAAGCCCCGTGGTGTAGATTTTGAATTATTTCATCAAAGTAAAGATGCAGAAAACTGTTACGGTCCTTTTAGTAAAACCAATGCCAATCATAACGTTGATTTCCAAGAAAGTAATGACGAACTTGGTTTTGGTTGGGCTGATGAAAACAAATTAATTTGGGAAGGTTATTTCGACACGAAGTCTATTTTAGAAGATGAAAGTATTACCCAAAAAGATATGGTGATGCGATTAGATTTTTATGTAGGTGAACGGGATTTATTAGGGATTGGATTTTCCGACAATATGATTTTCCGCAAGCAATACTATATCCGCGCTTTGCTACCAATGGAAGGTCAAACTTTACAGTTATTTCTCCATGATGACGAAAATTTTCAGCATGAAGATGATAGGTTTGCTCATCAAGGGAAAAAACCAATGGAATTCAAAAATGGTGGTTGGGAGTTTGATGTTTATGGAAGTGGCTTTGTCGGTACTTTCAAAATAGAAATTGATATCGTACCAGAAGAAGGGGAACCTGAAAATTTTTCGATAAAATAATTTAAATTCTGATGTACGGGTTCGTAGTCAGGAATTTATTCCTTGTTTCCTTGCTACGAACCTTTACGAATAAATAGCCTCACAAAAGCATACTTTACCCAAATTCTACGTGGATTAGAGAAAATTACCGAGAGAAATCCGGAATATAGAAAATGAAATTTGAGGTAATAGGTACAACACACAAACAAGGATATTTAACAATGACATTACGTTCTACCCTACAAAAAGTTGCTTTAATTTCTCTACCAATTTTAGGTTTTGTTGCTGCACCAAATATAGCTCGCGGTAATTCTTTTGAAATAGCTCAAAAAGTTAATTGTAACACTCCTCAAACAACTTATGAAATGAAAGTTTGTGCCGGACAAAGCTATGAAAAAGCAGATAAAAAGTTGAATCAAGTTTATCGCCAATTAAAGCCAAAATTGGTTATAAGTCAACAGAATAAATTAGTTAATGCTCAACGTGCTTGGATTCAATTTAGAGATAAAAGCTGCAAATTTGAAGGAGATTTTGCTGAGGGAGGTACTCTACAACCAGTAATTGAAATGAATTGTTTAGCTGACGTTACCGAACAGCGAGTTAAGGATTTACAACGGTATTTGGAAATAGTTAATAATCGGTAGATATGAATTGTGATGGAAATCTTTATTAGTAAATAGCTCAATATTGATAATTCTTCAAAATCAAATTTGTAGCGCTATTAATTTAATTGTTCAATTATTCATCCTGCTGGTGCATCAAACTTTCTGAAATATTTCTATTCTTTTCAGCTTTCTCAATTTCTGATTCTTGCCAATCTTTGTCTTAATTCAATACTTCTTTATGGTTTTACTTTTCATATTGTTGCTATAAATTTCAATTTAAATTTAAATAAACCAAAACCCTCAATCATCCTCATACTCAGCCCAAGAATTAGCTGTCTCCGAAACAGCAACTTTGATTTTCACCCCTTCTGGTAATTTCTTCTTCGTCTCGTCGTATATATATTTAGCAATCATTTCTGCTGTGGTTTCATATTCGGGAGGAAGTACTTCGTTGAGAACACAGTGGTCTAATCCTCCTTTGGTGACATCTTTTTTAGCCCAACGTAAACTTCTAAAATCAGCAACCATCACCGGATGAGGACAATATTCTGAAGAGTGTAATTTATTACTTACTGCTTCTATTTTCACTTTATAACTATGACCGTGCATCCGACCGCAAGGGCCATCATAATCTTTAATATAATGAGCGCTATCAAAGCTAAATTCTGTAACTAGTTTCCATTTGGGCATTTTTCACTATCGCTTCATTGCTGGTTGTCATTTAACACGCTGCTATCTTAGCTTAATTGGATTTAGGAAACGGTGAATAAAACTATAGCGCTATAGTTTTTGATTGTTCTGGGAAATCAATAAATCTGGTTTTTTGGATATAAATCCCAATAAAGATGTTATATGACAACATTTCTAAAAAAATGACGTGTATCACCTGAAGTTGAACAAATCTTATAACTCTTATAAATTTGATAAATAAATTAATAATTATCTAAATAACTATTTATTCAT
>CAKZYM010000761.1 GCA_937884685.1 uncultured Calothrix sp. | reverse complement strand
TCTTATGCTTTGGGTTACTTGGGAGAACTTTACGAAAAATCGCAGCAGCTATCAGATGCGCGTAAACTTACAGAAAAAGCATTAATTTTAGCTCAAACTACTAATGCAAATGATATTGCTTATCGTTGGCAATGGCAATTGGGAAGATTATTAAAAAAGCAAAACCGAATAGATGAAGCAATAACTGCATATAGCGAATCTGTAAACACTTTGGATTTAATTCGTAATGATTTAGTTGCTAATAACGTTGATGTTCAGTTTTCTTTTCGCGAAAGTGTAGAACCTGTTTATCGCGAATTAGTTGGTTTATTGCTTCAACCTCAATCTACGGAAAACTCAAAATCTGGAAAACAGGAAGAAAAAGTAAATCAAAGCAATCTCCAAAAAGCTCGTAAAATAATAGAGTCTTTGCAGCTAGCAGAACTAGACAATTATTTTCGAGAAGCTTGCTTAACTAACAGTCCAACTCAGATTGATAAAATAGACCCGCAAGCAGCAGTTATTTATCCGATTATTTTACCTGACCGTTTAGAAGTAGTTCTTTCTTTACCCAATCAAACTTTACATCATTACAGTAACGCGGTTCCTCAAAGCCAATTAGAAAAGAATATTCAACAAATGCGACGTTCTTTGAGACGCACATCTGTGAAAAAAGAAAGGCTTGCTATTGCACAAAATTTGTACAATTTACTTATCAAACCAGCAGAAGCAGAATTACAAAAAAACAACATAAAAACTCTAGCATTTGTACTTGATGGTTCAATCAAAAACCTGCCAATGGCAGCCCTTTTTGACGGTAAACAATACTTAATAGAAAAGTACAATTTAGCGCTAACTCCGGGACTGCAACTATTTGCTCCTCGACCTTTAGAAAATAATGATTTAAAAGTATTGGTTGGTGGTTTAAGCGAATCTCGACAAGGATTTAGTTCTCTTCCTGGAGTCAAGACCGAAATAAATCAAATCAAATCCGAAATTGCTTCAGAGGTACTAATAAATCAAACATTCACAACCAAATTGTTGGAAAAACAAATCAGCAAAACACCATTTCCAGTAGTGCATTTAGCAACACACGGACAATTTAGTTCCAACGCAAAAGACACTTTTGTTCTTACTTGGGATAATCGGATTAACGTCAAACAATTAGGTCAACTACTGCAAAATCGAGACACATATAGTAAAAATCCCATCGAACTATTAGTATTAAGCGCTTGTCAGACAGCAGAAGGAGATAAACGTGCAGCACTAGGACTAGCAGGAGTCGCAGTCAGGTCTGGTGCAAGAAGTACCTTAGCTAGCTTGTGGGCCGTAGACGACCAATCAACTTCAGCATTTATGGTGGAATTTTACAAACAACTTTCACAACCGAATATGTCCAAAGCACAAGCATTACGTCAGGCCCAAATTTCATTAATTAAACAAAGCGGATTCAAGCATCCTTTTTATTGGGCACCTTTTGTACTGATTGGAAATTGGCTTTGAAAAGGTAATTGGTAATGGGTAATGGGTAATAGGTAATAGGTAATGGGTAATGGGTAATAGGTAATTGGTAATAGGTAATAGGTAATTGGTAATTGGTAATGGGTAATGGGTAATAGGTAAGAGGTAATTACTAATATAAAAATCCCCTTTGTATCTCTTTTTTAGAGTCTTTTACAACAGGGGATTAAAAATAAATATGCAGTAATAGTTAATTGTTAACTGTTCACTGCTCACTGCTCACTGTTAACTGCTCACTGTTAACTGATAACTGTTCACCGATTCAAAGGTGCTTGAGCAATACCGCTTAAACCAACTGATGAGAGCAAATCTTTCCATGCTGTATCAATCTCGGAATTAAAAGGTTGAGAAAGCTTGAGTTCGGCAAGATTTGAAACAGCTTCAACCCAATATCCTGATTCGCTTAAAGCTATTACTTGCTCTAAAGATGTCGGCTGATTTAGTTGATTTCTCAATGCAGAAGCTGGCGCAACTCGACGTAATAATCCTTCTACAAATGGATTTTGAGGTCCCGATTGTTGGCAAATTATTGATACCACAAATCGATAATCTTTACCTATTTCTAGTCCTGGTTCTGATGTTGGTAAGCTAAGATTAACGATTCCTGGAGTATTTCCTAGGCTTACTTGTCTTTGATAAATTCCTTCTTCTTGTTCGTTGTAAATGGTAAATTCTAGAGATTTAGCTGAAGTTGAAGGGACATATACCATCATATTTGGGTGAGAAGATGCTGTTAATCCCAATTTTGAGGATGGTAATAATGGAACTAGGGTCTTATCAATAGTTTTATTTTGAATACCAAGAGAAGCAATTCCTGATTGCTCGCACATTCCGTTGTTTCTTCGACCTCCCCCTACTGCATTTCTTGGTGCTCGCTGACCCTGGGGAGGTACAAACTTGACTCTCGAACGTCTTCGAGTGGGAGTAGTTTTCTGGGGAGCGTTACTCTGTGCTTGAACTCTTGTCGTCAAAGCAACAATTGAAGTCCCTTGAAGTACAATTGTGGCGAGAAGTATCCAAAAATGAGCGATTTTATTCGATTTCATCTTAAAAAAGTTGTTATATAGTCATATAAGAATATGATTCCCTAAATGCTCTGGAAACTAACAGGTTTATTTTTTATTTATTTACAGTAGAAAATTCTGACAAGATGTTGAAGAAGCTCTAGAATTTTTTGAAGTCGCTTGGGGTGCTTTTGCGACGAATATAACGTTACCTTTACTGTCTGTAATCCAGCCGGTAGCTTCTATAATTTGATTTTTTTGATTATCTATAGTAACACTAGGATTTTTAGAATTAATAGGACTATTAGACGCTGCTGCTTGCGAAACTACTAAATCAACTAATCCAAATAAGATTGCATTTCCACTAAATAGATTATTAGGACTTTGTGGTAATCCACCTCTTCCGCTGATAATAAACTCATTTTCCCCAGAAGCAGCACATCCAGGCTGAATTTTAGCTTCTTGAGATAAAGTTGATGGTAAATTTATCCTAGAAAAGGATGGGTCTATATTCAATTGATTGAGCGTTACTTGTCCGCTAACACCAAATTTAGAGCTAGCTGTAATATC
>CAKZYM010000760.1 GCA_937884685.1 uncultured Calothrix sp. | reverse complement strand
TTACTACCAGCACTCCCATCATACCGTTTGCAATGGGATAGTGTACCGTTTGAGCAAAACCAACATCACGAGCTATTTTAATTTGCTCTCTACCAGAGGGAAAGCGTTCTAAACTGGGATTTATATAAGCGTATTCTTCTTTTAAACCCATTTGAGTGGCTGCGGGAACCACCAAATTATCTAAATACCATTGCTGAAAACCACGCATCAAACTGCTTTCGGGACGATGAAAGTCTAAGATTGCACAGGTTGCTCCCGTCTTTAAAACTCGATGTAATTCTTTCAAACAACGGGGAATATCTGTAACGTTTCTTAATCCATATCCCATTGTCGCAGCATCAAATTGATTATCGTCGAAAGGTAATTCTAGTACGTCAGCTTCTATCCAATTAATTGAAGGGGTAGGATAATAATCTTTGCTTCGCTGTTTTGCGACTTCGAGCAATTCTGGGGAAAAATCTACAGCTTCTACTTTTCCGGTTGTTCCTATTCTACGCGCAAGACGAAAAGCCAAATCCCCACTTCCACAACATAAATCTAAGACTGTATCTCCAGTCTTAGCAGCGCTCCATTTAACCGTCATCTCCTTCCATATCCGGTGTTGTCCGAGGCTCAACCAATCATTTAACTGGTCGTAAACAGGTGCAATGCGGTTAAAAATGGAGCGAATTTCAGACATTTTCAGTGAACAGTCATCAGTTATTAATTATCAGTTATTAATTATCAGTTATTAATTATCAGTAAGCAGCGAACATTAAGACTCTTAATATTCACTGCTTACTATTCGCTGCTCACTGTTCACTGTTCATTGTTCATTGACTAACTGTAATCGGCGCAATTCAGTATCATTGCTAACAATTGTGCGGAGAAGTGAATTAGTTTTAGTTCATCTTCTCGCAAGGTACAGGTTTTTTTCCACTGTAGGGATAGCACTGCTGTAACTTGATTTGCGTGAACGATAGGGATAACTAAATGGGATTTTGTTCCTGTATCGGAATAGTGAGCAACTTCTTTGAGTTTCTCGTCTTTGGTTACATTTACAGAAACCTTCATATTGCTAGTTGCAATTGCTTCTGCAATTAAAGGGTCTTTATCCAACCAGTTATCTAATATCCCGTCTTGACTAAAGGTTCCGCAACTAGAAGTTAAACTATTGTCCTCTACTAGTTGCAGAATACAACCGTCAGCAGCAAAGGTTTCTCCATAAATTGCAGCAATTGGTTCTAGACTTTCTTCTTTGCTAGAAACCGTTTTTGTTACCTGTAAGGATGAGGTCAACAAAGCCATTTGCGAATTTGCACGACGCAATTCTTCGGTACGCTGTTTGAGTAAATCGTAGGTTTCAGCAGCACGTTGGACTACTCCCTTGAGTTCTTCGGGGTCCCAGGGCTTGGTAATATATCTGTAAACTTGTCCAGCATTAATAGCGTCTACCAGGTCTTCGATATCGGTAAAACCAGTCAAAATGATTCTTACCGTATCGGGAAATTGAGGTAAAGTTTTGCTGAGAAATTCAGTTCCCTTCATTTCTGGCATTCTTTGGTCGGAGATAATTACAGCAACTTCTCCTTCCTCAGCCAATACTTGTAAAGCATTACTTCCGCTGTCTGCTTTCAAAACTTGAAAGTCACGACGAAAGGTTCGATACAACAAATCCAGATTATCTGGTTCATCGTCTACTACTAGGATTTTTTGTTTTTTACGTCTTTCAGTAGTCATTAATTGATTACGAATATTATCTAGGTCTGGAATGAGATTATTCATTGATTTATTCCTTTACATCATATGTGCTTTTTTATATTGGGTACAAATTTTACTCTATAATTTTGATTTTCCAATAAATGTGTTTATAACTAAGCTGAAAGCACTATTTACTAATGAAACCAGGTTTATAACATCCGAGGAAACACGGTCTTTAAATCCACTTTTAATGTGGGATTATTATTTAATAACCCATAATTTTAGTTAACGGTAGAGTATTCACCTCAAAATACCAGTTGATTTTTTTTACTTCATTCTTAACTTCAGCAGCAGTACTGCTACGTCTTACCCAACTTGTGTTGTGCAACTAATCAAAAGCCACAGAGTAGCCACAGCGAGCTAATAAACATTTTTAACTTAGGGTTGATCGCCAATTGTGTAACTATATGTTTTGTCTAGTTAATTAGTTTGCTCTTAGGGCATAAAATGATTTTTATTGCTCCGCATTTCCCCTACGTTATGACAGATTTACCACCCAATCCTCAAGATGCTGAAAATCAACCTAATCAAGAACTATCTCAAGAATTATTGCGAAAACTAAGGCAAAAAGAAGGAACCTGGGTGGATTGGGGAGAAGCTTGTGCTTATCTACAAAAATCAGGTTACAAGCCTCAAGATATTTTTGAAGCTACGGGTTTTGAACCAATTCAGCAAAATCAAATTATTGTTGGTTCTCAAGTTTATAATTCATTAGATAAAAGTGGTGCTTCGGAGGAAGTAAAGTCTCATTACTCGCAACGAGGAAGCGATATCTTGTACGAGTTTCGCATGCTTACTCAAGATGAACGTGCTAGCGCTGCTGAACTTGCTTTTGTGCATAAAGTTGATGCTGATGAAGTTAAAGAAGTTGCTAGAGCAATCAAAGATTATTCTCGTTTGCGTAGTTTACCTGAAGGGTTTTCCGCACATCCCGGTGATGCTGTAGCTTATCAAACCTGGAAGCAAGCCCGACAAAAATCCGATTTACAATTGCGATCGCGATTTATTGCCAAGGGTTTAAAGTTCGCTCATACCGATAC
>CAKZYM010000759.1 GCA_937884685.1 uncultured Calothrix sp. | reverse complement strand
CCAGGGTATGAAAAAATAAGAACGAGGGAGTAACTCCTAACTCCTAACTCCTAACCTTTGACCTTTAACCTTGCTTCCTTGAAGATGTTGCAAAATTAATTCACATACATCGGTCGCTTTGATAGATTCGGAGATTAACTCACTCTGCTGACTAATTAATAAAGGTCCCATATCGGGATGAGGAGGAATGCAACCGTGAGAACCTTTGACTAAAGAAGCATCTAATGGAATCACGTCCATCAAGTAGCGAAAACCAAGCTTTTTCTTCAGCAATTTTGAGCCAACTTTTAATTTCGGAAATTTGATTTTGGGGTCAACAAATAATTCTACGGGGTCGTAACCTGGTTTACGATGAATATCTACTGTTCTCGCAAAGTCTGGAGCGCGACTATCGTCAAGCCAATAATAATAAGTAAACCATGCGTCGGGTTTTGCAACTGCTACTAATTCCCCGCTCCGAGAATGATTTAAATGATAATCTGATTTGCTATTTTCATCTAAAATGTAGTCGATTCCTTCAGCTTGCTCCAACAAACTTCTGACTTGGGGAATATAGTCTGCATCGTTGACGTAAACGTGAGCAATTTGATGGTCTGCAACCGCGAAAGCTTTACTAGCACCTGCATCTAAAAGTTCTCTTCCTTCTTCGGAGCGAATAGCTAATAAACCTTTGGAGCGCAATAACCTATTAATATGAATCGGTTGGGAAACTGATGTAATTCCATATTCCGATAACACAATTACAGAAGCACCACGCTGCTCGTAAAAATTGATTAAATCACCACAAACAGCATCTACTTCTTGTAATTGCTTAGCTATCTTGTCTTGGTCTGGCCCAAACTTTTGCAAACAGTAATCTAGATGCGGTAAATAAATTAAAGTTAGATTTGGGCTGCATTTTTCTTCTACCCATTTCGATGAATTTGCTATCCACCGTGTAGATTCAATTGATGCAGTTGGCCCCCAAAAGTTGAATAAAGGAAATTGACCAAACTCTCCTTGTAACTGGTCGCGAAAGTTTGCGGGATAAGCGTAAATATCGGGAATTTTTCTACCATCAGCAGGATACATTGGTCGAGGAGTTACCGAGTAATCAGCCGAAGAGTACATGTTGTACCACCAAAACATATTAGCGCAGGTAAAATTCGCATCCAATTCCCGCGCTATCTCCCATATTTTTGGCGATTGAACTAGTTTATTTGACTGTCTCCAAAATTTAGTTTCACAGTCATCTCGAAAATACCAACCATTACCAACAATGCCATGTTCCGACGGCATTTTACCAGTTAGATAAGTAGACTGTGCCGAACAAGTCACCGCAGGTAGAATAGATTCCACCGTCGCGACTTTCCCTTTTTCAGCCCACTGCGAAAGTTTTGGTGTATGCTTTCCTAATAAATTTTTAGTTAATCCGACTACGTTAATTACTACTGTTTTTTTCATATTAATAATTGGTAATTGATAATTGGTAATTGGTAATTGATTAAAAAGTAAGGGAGCAAGATGCTCCCACTACATACAGCTATAATTAATGCTAATTTTCAACTCCTAACTAACTTGAACTAATTCTTGAGAATTGATTGCCTGTAGTTTCCATAAAACCCATTCATATTCACGCTGAATAGATGCTGATATATCAACTTTCATTTCGGTAGGTAATACTTCCCAAGTGTAAGTTTCGATTTCTAAATGATTGCAAATTTCATTATTTTGTAATAGTTCAAATACGTTAACTATGTCATCTTGTGTTGACTGTACTATTTGATAATCGTCGATAAATAATGGTACGTGAAAGTGAGTTCGCCATTCGGAAGCCGTGCTTTCTTCGAGAAAAGATAAAGCGGTTCCTAAATCTTGATAATGCTGTAATTTTCCATCTGGATGACGAGCAATTACTTGATGTAAATATGTGGATTCTGCAAAAGGCTGTAATCTCTCTTTCAATAATAGCCGTTCGCTCTTATCTTGAGGTATTTGTGCTTTTATTGCTGCACTAATTTGAATTTTACCAATCTGAATTCCTGCTGCTGCAAATCTCTGGAAAACAGAAGCTGGATTTTCGTATTCGACAGCAAAATGACACGTATCGTAACATACTCGCACGTGTTCTAGCAATAACACTTCGGCTGCTGCTTGGGGAATTCCTAAGCTTTTGGCTAAATATGTTCCACCTATAGGTAACAAATACTTTTCAAAATACTGTATTACTTCATCAGCATTTTCAAGTAATGCATCTGGTTCTGGTTCTAAATTCAAATGCAGAACCTTATCGGTTGCAGCGCGGATTCTTACCATTTGCGCTACTACTTGGGCTATGTAAATAGTCGCACTGCTGGTTACTTTAGCTTGAGAAAGTTGGTTACCCTCAAACCAGGGTTTATAAGATAGCGGTACTGTGGAAATGCTACCCTCCATATCATCAGGTAGAAGTTCGGCCAGAATTTTTGTCAATCGCAATGTATAGTCTAATCGCTCTTGTTTAGACCAATCCGGTGCGTAAACTTTGTCCTTAACTACCTGTGAATGGAAACCTCCATAAGGAAAACCATTCAATGTAAAAACGTATAAATCATGTTCGTTTAGCCATGATTTTAGCTCTTCGAGGGTGTTACCTTGCAAGAGTTCTCTAGATGCTGCATCTGCTAAACGCAAACCAATACCGAAAGGTTGATTTGGAGATAGCTTTTTTTTGAGAGATGGAATGTATTGCTGCAAATTTGCAAAAACCTGAATCCAATCTTCACCAGGGTGAATATTAGTGCAGTAAGTCAGGTGAAAGTTTTTGTTAGAAAAGATTCTCATATTTATAGCTGTTTATCAAAATGCTATATGTAAATCGCAAATTACAACATTGCGAATGATTACATTTTCGCACCAGATAACAATGTAATTGCTTGTTGATATGACGAATTTTTAACTGTATGAACCTCAATTTCTTGTCCGATTCTTTGCAAAAGCGTTAGGGTTAGTTCTCCACCCAAATGTTCGCGGAACTCGTTTAGTCCCCGAAACAAACATCTTGGATGCTGTATTTCAGATTCTTCATTCAGTTCGGGAACGTATAGCTCAAATCCTAATGTCTTTAAAGTATTCAGTATTTGCTGCCATTCTGAATGAGTTAACATTCCTTCTAAATAAGAATAAGTGCTGTCAAGAGCCATACCAATGGCAACCGCTTCACCATGTCGTAAGCGGTAATTAGTTAACTGTTCGAGTTTATGAGCCGCCCAATGTCCAAAATCAAGGGGACGAGAAGAACCCATTTCAAAAGCATCACCACTTGTAGATATATGTTGTAAATGTAACTGAGCGCATCGATAAATTACCTGCTGCATGGTTTCTAAATCGCGACGAGCTAGAAGCGCAGCATTATTAGCAATAAACTCGAAAAAGTCCGCATCTTTAATCAGCGCAACTTTCACCGCTTCAGCAATACCCGAAATCCAATCTCGTTGGTTAAGACTGCTAAGGAAATCAAAATCATTGAGAACAGCGTAAGGAGGTGCAAAGCTTCCCAAAAAGTTCTTTTTACCAAAAGCATTGATACCGTTTTTAACTCCAACAGCAGAATCATTTTGAGCTAAAACAGTCGTAGGAATACGGATAAGACGAATTCCTCGATGGGCTGTAGCTGCCGCATATCCGACTAAATCGAGAACAGCACCACCACCAACGGCAATTATATAAGAGTGACGACAGATACCAGCAGCATCCACCAACTTATGAATTTCCTCAACCAATCCAGGATTATTTTTTGCTGCTTCACCACCAGGAACTACCATCGGTTCAGCAGACAAAGTGAGAATCGAAGAATTGCGATTGCAATATTTTTGTAATTGTTCAAGCAACCCAGTTCGATGTTCCAACAAACCACCATCAACAACAGCTACAACCTTTTTCGGTTTCGCTTCCCCATCACTTGTAATAACTCGTCCCAACAGAGGATTATCTAAATCAAAAATCCCATTAGTAAAGTGAACCGGATAATTAAAACTTACTTCAACACGTTGCTGAATCGGTTGCAGATTGTATTTAGCCTTACTTTTGACTTCTAATATCATGATAAATAATTGGTAA
>CAKZYM010000758.1 GCA_937884685.1 uncultured Calothrix sp. | reverse complement strand
ATACCTTTATTTTGAATCACTATTTTGATTTATCTTGTATTGTGTTTAAGACCAAAGTTTCATCTAAAAATGATTTGAATACAATTAAACCCAGTATCTGAAAAATACCGGGTTTATAAATTCAACTACTATTTAGTAACGCTGAATCATTTACTATTTTTGTACAACTACTGTTGTTCCAACTGATGCCCAATTAAATATTTTTTTAGCATGATTGGGGGCTACATTTACACAACCACGACTAACTGGAGTACCAAAACTTTTATGCCAGTACGCACCATGAATTCCATAATCACCTTGATAATACATTGTGTAAGGAACATTTTCTCTGTCATAACCCTCACCCTTCATCCGAGTCTTTTCTAATTTTGTATAAACATTAAATACACCAGTGGGGGTAGGAGTATCTTTTTTACCAGTGGAAACAATAACCCCAAATACAGGTTTATTCCCTTCCCAAGTAATTAATCTTTGCTCTGATAAATCAACTTGAATCCAGCGTCTATTAGAATTCTTTAGCTGCTTCACTTTTTCACTGACTTTTTGCTCGGACTTTTTTGTGTGATGAGCTGTAGCTCTACTTGTGGGAAGACTTAAAAAGCTAGCCGAGAGTGCTATCCCTGCCACTAAAACTTTTATATAGCGAATATGCTTAACTAAATTCATTGATTTCATGGTAAATACTCTCAAAGGTAAGTGTTTATAGGTCTATTTAGCTTTATAACTGCTTTTTAAAGCTTTTTTCTGTTATCTGCTATGAATTACTCTATTTTTATCCTACTTTATTTTTTGAAGTAAAATTTCTGTCCGACGAGCTATTGAATCCCAATCTTCAGAAATAACTAGATGTTTGGGAAATAATTCACTGCTCAATCCAATTGCGATCGCACCAGCTTCGAGAAATTCAGCAGCGTTTTCTACAGTCACACCTCCAGTGGGGATTAAGGGAATGTGTCCCAATGGACCCTGCAAACTTTTGATATATCCAGCCCCACCCACCGCTTGTACGGGAAAGACTTTGACGCAAGTAGCACCCTGAGTCCAAGCTGTAACAATTTCAGTGGGAGTTAACGCTCCCGGTATAACCGGTAAATTTTGACGAATAGCAGCTTGAATTATCCCTTGGTCAATGTGGGGACTAAACAGAAACTCTGCACCTGCGCGTACAGACTGCTGCATTTGTTTCAAATTTAACAATGTCCCCGTGCCCACAATACAGTCAGGTAATTCCCCAGCTAACTGTTCAATCAACTCAGCAGCTTGGGGAGTACTCCACGTTATTTCAATTAACCGTATTCCAGCAGAGGCTACTGATAAAGCCATTTGTCGAGCCAAGTTTTTTTTCTGGGCACGAATAACAGCGATAACACGGTATTTTCTCAATAGCGTTAGCCAAGGAGAATTAGCAATAGGACATTGGGCATCGAGCATTATAAATGAATAATTAGCAATGAAAAATATTTGATTTAAAGTCTTATTTTGTAAAAATTAGGCAGCATAGACCCTATTTTTCCTAGAATCTACATTTCTAATTTTATCAAATGTAAATTAGTATTAATTATTTTTTCATTGAATAATAGTCGCTTATTTATTAATGTGAATTACTTTCCATCTTCTACTATTAGCGAACAATAAACCCAAAATTTCATCTTTTTTTTGGATTGAGAGTATATATCTGTATGGCTAATGTGATAAAAGCTAAGTAAATAAACGCAATTATCACAGTTGGGCCATTGTGCTTTTAGTTCGCATGATTCACAAACAACTCTTTCACAAAAGCTTTATAGCGTCGGTTGTCGCAGCTACAGTTATTATTGGTGGGAGTCAATTAAATTACACTTCTGCTCAAATTCCTGCAACTCAAAATTCAAGCACGACAAAACCATCACAATCTAAACCTGCTTTAACTTTACAGGGACACATATGGACTATCGAAGCTTTGGCTTTTAGCCCAGATGGAAAAACTTTGGTCAGCGGAAGTTACGACCACACGGTAAAAGTATGGAATTTAGCAAATGGTAAGCTCGTTCGTACCCTTGATGGACACAAAGATGGGGTAAATGATGTGCTTATCAGTCCCGATGGAAAATTGTTTTTCACTGCTGGAGGAACGGCTGAACCCAATACCACAAAGGTAATTAAGGTATGGGATATGAAAACTAAAAAACTATTGCGTACCCTCAAAGGACATAACCTCGGAGTTACATCTCTAGCAATGACTCCCGATGGTAAAACCCTTATCAGTGGTAGTTACGACAAAACAATTAGATTTTGGAACCCGCAAAAAGGTATACGAAAGCGTACTTTAACCGGACACGACAGTCCCGTGCTTTCGATTGCTATCAGTCCCGACGGAAAAACTCTCGCTAGTGGTGGTGGTTCTCTTAATAGTGATTCCGATAAAACAGTTAAATTATGGAATCTTGAAACGGGAGAATTGAAAAGTGATATCAAAGGAAATAAAAACGTTATCAACTTTATCGGTTTTACTCCCGACGGGAAATATCTCGTCAACTCCACAGACCCAAAAATCAACGTTTGGGATTTGACTACTGGTAAACTAGTAAATCGCTTTCAGGTATCTGACATAGAAGGAGTGACTTCTGCAACTTTGGGTAACGACAGTAAAAGTATCGTCACCACCACATTAGACGGTGCAGTCACAATGTGGGATTTGGGTACCGGAAAAGCAATGAAAACCTTAGTTGAAGCTGCCAACAATCCCCAAAACTACGACGAACTTTATCCTACCAGCACCGCTTTTAGTCCCGATGGAAAAACCATCGCTATCGGTAACGGAGGTGGAGCTTATAATTCAAAATTCCCGATTAATATCCAACCGATGCCATAAAATTTTGGACTCTAGACTAAGGTTTAGGAATTAATCAACGTTAATTCGGTTTAATAAAAAAATGTTTTGATTTTCAATTTCACTTGAATCAAAACATTTTTTTTAATGGTAAATATATGAGATAATAAAAAAATAGATAGTAATTTTTCATAATGGGAATATTAAACAAATTTTTATGGCAAGCAAGCCTTCCCATTATTTAAATTATCTTTATAAAAAATAATACCATTAAACTGTTACTAATAATAAAAAATCGCTCTATTTTTTATTTAAGTTTTGTTTAACAATGATTAGAGAAATTATATATACCCAAATAACGAAAAAGTAAGTAATTATCTCATTATATACAGGATTATATAGGATACTTTCGTAATAAATGAAACGTCCAATTTAATAAATAAGGTGATTAAGATTTTGGATTTTAGATTTAAATAATTAGAAAATGAGAATTTTCTTCTCAATTCCCAATCACTTCTCATACTTTTCGTAAGCAGCGACAATTCGCTGTACTAGAGCATGACGGACGACATCCTTTTGAGAAAATTCACAAAAACCTATGCCTTCTACATTTTTTAAAATCTGAAAAGCTGTTGCTAGTCCAGATTTTTGCTGTGATGGTAAATCAGTTTGAGTCATATCACCCGTTACTACCATACGGGAACGGAAACCCAAACGAGTTAACAACATTTTCATCTGGGCTGGTGTGGTGTTTTGAGCTTCGTCTACAATCACAAACGCATTGTTTAAAGTTCTTCCCCGCATGTAGGCTAATGGTGCGACTTCGATTATCCCTCTCTCTATTAAGGAAGGTACTTTGTCAGGTTCGATAAACTCGTTGATTGCATCGTACAAAGGTCTTAAATAAGGATTAACTTTTTGCTGCAAGTCTCCGGGTAAAAAACCTAGCTTTTCACCCGCTTCAACCGCAGGACGAGTTAAAATTAGCTTCTCATATTTGTTATCGAGTAGTGCTTGAACCGCAACAACAACCGCTAAAAATGTTTTACCAGTTCCCGCAGGCCCAATACAAAATGTCAAGTCACGCTTGCGGATTGCTTCAATATACTGTCGCTGACGAAAGGTTTTTGCACGAATTTGTTCACCCCTACGGGTCTTAGCAAGTACATCTTTTTGTAACGTTTGCAGTTCATCTTCTCGATGAGTATCCAAGGCTTGACGCGCGGTCAAGATATCGGTGAGAGATAATGTATTACCCTTTGTCCAGATATCTTCTAAAGACTTTACCAATCGACTAACCAAGTCGATTTGTTTTTCAGTACCGCTAACGTATAATTCTTGTCCCCGTAGTACTACAGTAGCTCCAGTTTGTCGCGCTAGGAGCTTAAGATTTTCTTCTTGATTTCCCGCTAAGGCCATAGCACTGGGGATGTCGGGCAGTTCTATTGTTATGGCATCTGCCATAGTATTTATTATAAGTAAGCAGTAATTTTTTACAAGTTACTCCCTTTACAGGAGATGAATCTTATTTTCTGAGAGATTGGTGAAAATAGCAACGTTTTTAATTAATTAAATTAAATTAATCTAACTAATTTAATCAACATTTTTAATTCTTAATTGTTTACTATCAGCCGTTGGGCTGATAGTTAATAAAGCAAGAAACAAAAAATGTTTCAATCAAATGCGAGTTCGGGGTTTGGTGAAATCTCTACGTCCGTCACCACGTCTTACTTTGGGTTTAGGCATCGGTAATTCTCTACTATGCCGTTCTTCGCTACTAGATGCGGGTGCATCCTCCCGACTTTCATTACTACCGTAAATATCTAGATATGCCGATTGTCCAGCAGCTTGAGCAGCCGCAGAAATCACGGTGCGAATAGCTTGGATGTTACGTCCACCACGACCGAAAACCTTGCCTTTATCTGCACTATCAAAGGCAATACGAATCCAAGCTCGTTTGGTGCTATGAGAAATTTCACAATCAACGCTAAGAGTATCTGGAGATTCCAAAAACGGCTGCATCAAAAAATTTACTAGACCAACATAATCGGGAGTTGTACCGGAATTGGTATTTGTTACTGTATCAGGATGCAGTTGCTGCACGGACTTGTTCAAAAACATTATTTTTTTCTAAAATGCGACGCACGGTGTCAGTTGGTTGAGCGCCCTGTTGTAGTCGCTTGACAATACCTTCAACGTCTAATTTTACTTCTTTGGTTCTTGGATTATAAAATCCCAATTCTTCCAAGGGACGACCATCACGACGAGCAAGATTGTTGATAGCAATTATGCGGTAACTTGCTTCTCGTTTTTTACCAATTCGCTTTAAGCGCAGTTTAATCATGATTTAAGAGGTTATTCTCCTACTTTTAATGGTGTTGATTTACAACTAAAAAGTTAGCAAAAAATCTATCTAACATTATGAAAGCATTTCACTCAAAAAGGTAACGCTTCCGGCAATGCCACGAAGATAAAAAATTGCCACAAGTAGCAGATGATAATTTTAGCACTTGCACGGCATGAAGTGCTATTGGCGATTCGATTTTGGATTTTAGATTTTAGATTTTGGATTTTAGGTTATCTAGAGGAATAAGCTAGATAACTGGTCATTACTCACTGTTCACTGATAACTGATAACTGTCAAAGCGTGCCAAAACCCTTTTTCTTCTTAGCTTTTTTCTTCTTCTTACCCCAGGCATTTCCAAGCCATCCTGGCCCAGGAGAGTTTACGGCAGCCATTGGGTTTCCACCACCAAACATTCCTCCTCCCCCTGGCATTCCTGGGAAGTTACCTTGACCCATTTGCTGCATCATGCTCCGCATTTTCTGGAAGTCGCTTACGAGCTTGCTGACATCTTTTTCTTTGTAACCACATCCACTGGCAATCCTTCGTCTTCTACTCGGAGAACTGGCTAATAAATCTGGGTCTTTTCGTTCTTGTTTGGTCATGGAATTAATCATGACTTCGGAACGCTTCAACTGAGTTTGACCTTGCTCTAGCTGGTCGTTGGAAATTTTGTTCATTCCTGGAATCATCTTCATGATGCCTCCCAAGGAACCCATATTTTTCAGCAAACGCAGTTGTTTAAGAAAATCGGTAAAATCAAACTGCGCTGACAGCATTTTCTCTGTCATTTTTTCGGCATCGGCGATGTCAAATTCTTCCTGAGCTTTTTCTACCAGAGTTAAGACATCTCCCATGCCCAAAATCCGCGATGCCATTCTATCGGGATAAAACGGCTGTAGGGCTTCGACTTTTTCACCCACACCCACAAACTTGATTGGTGCGCCGGAAATTCGCCGTACCGAAAGCGCTGCACCACCACGGCTATCACCATCTAACTTAGTTAAAATTGCACCAGTAATACCAATTTTTTCGTGGAAAGTACGGGTCAAGTTCGCTGCTTCTTGACCGGTCATCGCGTCTACGACCAACAATGTTTCGTGAGGATTTACCGTTTCTTTGACACTGGCTAATTCCGCCATCATGTCTTCGTCGATTTGCAGGCGACCAGCAGTATCAATAATTACGGTATCAATTCCTTCTGCCTTCGCACGCTCTACACCTTGACGAGCAATTTCAACCGGATTCGCATCGCTTCCCAGTTCAAATACCGGGACATCAATTTGTTTACCTAAAGTTATTAACTGGTCAATCGCAGCAGGACGGTAAACGTCGGTTGCGACCATCAAGCAATTTCGCTCTAATTTTCTTAAATGTAATGCTAACTTGGCTGTAGCGGTGGTTTTACCAGTACCTTGCAAACCAGCCATCAAAACAATAGTCGGTGACTCTTCAGCTTGCACAAGAGGGACATTAGTTTCCCCCATTACATTTACTAGTTCGTCATGAACAATTTTAATAAACTGTTCCCCAGGACGAACCCCATTCAAAACCTCAGCACCTTGTGCCTTGGTTTCAACTTCGCTAATAAATTCTTTAACTACCTGGAGATTAACATCGGCTTCCAACAAGGAGCGACGTACTTCTCGCAAAGCTTCCTGAATATTGGATTGGGAAATTTTACCTTGTCCCCGGAGCTTTT
>CAKZYM010000757.1 GCA_937884685.1 uncultured Calothrix sp. | reverse complement strand
GGGTACAAAAAAAGGGGTAGCAGCTTGGAAAGATATAAGAACATGGTAACTAAAATTTATGAATTAGGAATAAAGAATGAGGAGTTAGCTCATTCTTCAATTACGTCAGTTACCTTTCCCAAAACTTAACGTTGATTCCAGCACGACGACGGTAACGACGGGTAGTTCTTCTACTCCGTTGGGAGTTAATTCTCTGTGGGGGTACTTCGTCATCTGTCCTTTCTATTTCTCGCTGAATATGACCTGAAACTTTGGTCACAGTTGGTTCTTTACTTCCCCACCAAGCAAAAATAAAGCCCCCACTCAAACCAGCAATTCCACCTAACAGGATACTCACGGGAGGCTCATAACCCAAAAGTAAAAAGCTAAGTAGGAAAAACAACCAATATTTCAGTCCAGCATCTACACCGTCAGAAGATGCTACAGTTTCGGGATGAGGTCCGCTGCGTGTGGAGGTTGTAAATAAACCTAACGCTAATCCTCCCAATACTCCAAGGAAAACACTTAGTTCTACTCTTCTGGAAGACAGATAAAATATAAATGCCAAAAATGTTCCGAATACCAGTTGAGAGATAAAGCTTTGAGAGATAGGAGGTAACAAATTTCCAGAACTTTTTTTTGCCATAATTCGGATATTGGCTAATTACTTGTTTAAATTGTGCATGCACGTAGCTGAGTTATATCTAAAATTTTAAGATATTCTTTTCTTTGTGGGTCAATGCTTCACCTGCTTTCATTTGTGATAGTAACCTGCACAGTGGTGAATCTGCTAGGTTAGTCATAAGGTTTATGAATCAAATAGAGTTATCTAGCTGCAAGATTTCATCTATTTTGCATGCAGTTTTAATTTACTTATAAATACAAAAAAACCAGGAGATTAACCCCTGGCATTTTACTCCATAAGTAGAATGCTGAAAACCCCGTAATTTTTAGTCGGGGAATCTTAATACATCACTTTTAAGCATCTCCTGATTCAACTACTTCTGTAGCTTCTTCACCTTCACCTTCTGTGGTTGCACTGACTTGAGGTGGTAAAACACTGACAACAAGTTCTTCCGATTCTGCTGTTAAACTTACGCCTTTAGGTAATACAATTTCGTTAACGTGTAAGTTATCTCCAACTTTCAAGTTACTTACATCAATGTCAATTGAATCGGGAATGTTTTCTGGCAGGCAGTTTAACTGCATCTGAGTAATTACGGTATCCAAGATACCACCTTCTTGCTTTACACCAATTGCTTCTCCGACGAAGTTAAAGGGTACTTCTACCGTCATTTTACCGTGACCTGCAACGGCAAAAAAGCTGAGATGATAAGGTTTACCTGTAGCTGGATGAGCTTGAACTTCTCGAAGTAAGGTTTGTCCTTCCCAAGGGATATCGCCAATCTTCAAGTCAATCAAGGTATTATTAACCGAAGCTTTTCTCAGCAAGCGTTCGACGGTTTTAGCCTCAATTACCAAAGAAATTGATTCTGTCCCTTTATGACCGTATAAATTGGCAGGGATTTCTCCAGAACGGCGCAAAGCTTTAGTTTTGCTACCTTCTGGTCGCTGTTTACATTCGACCGTCATTTCCATAGTTCTGTTCTGATTAATGTTTGTGGGTTAGTTTACAGTTGAAGCGAGACAGTTTTGTACAAGCCTCTCAAATATACAGACAAAGAAAATATTGTACCTTATGCGGTCTTCAAAGAAACAGGGGTACCGTCTGCATGTAATAACGCTCGCTTTGGTCCGTGAATTGGGTCTTCGACAATGATTGTTTGGTCGCGACTCGCACCTAAAGAAACGATAGCTATGGGGACTTCAACCAGTTCAGCCAAAAACTTCAGATAATCTAGTGCTTGTGGTGGTAAATCTTCTAAATTACGACAATCACTTGTCGATTGCTGCCATCCCGGTAAAGTTTTGTAAATCGGACGACATTGAGCGAACTTTCTAGAGCTAGTAGGAAAATGTTCGGTACGGATACCGTCAATTTCGTAAGCGACACAGACTTTTATTTCTTCTAGTCCGTCAAGAACATCTAATTTAGTAATAGCTAGACAGTCCATACCATTGATACGTACCGCATAACGACCGATAACCGCATCAAACCAACCACAACGGCGTTTGCGTCCTGTGGTTGTACCGAATTCTGCCCCAATAGAACATAACTGTTCCCCAATTTCTCCGGAAAGTTCCGTGGGAAATGGTCCCTCACCAACCCGAGTTGTATAGGCTTTTGCTACTCCAATCACTCGGTCAATCATGGTCGGTCCCAAACCAGTACCGACGCAAGCCCCACCTGCAACGGGGTTTGAGGAAGTAACAAAAGGATAAGTTCCGTGGTCTAAATCTAGAAGGGTTCCTTGCGCTCCTTCAAATAAAATATTCCGACGTTCTCTTATCGCTTGGTAAATCTCTAAAGAAGTATCGACAACATAAGGCTTTAAGCGCTCTGCATATGCTAAATACTCTTCAATTACAGCCGAAACATCTATCGGTGTTATATTATAAAGCTTCTCCAGAATGACGTTTTTGTAATTAATCGTCCACTCTAGCTGTTCGCGCAATCCCTTGGGATTCATCAAATCCAGCATCCGAATACCCGTGCGCTCGGATTTATCAGCGTAAGTTGGACCGATACCTCTACCGGTGGTACCGATTTTATGAGTACCTCTCCGCTCTTCTGAGGCTTTATCAATCAATCGGTGATAAGGCATCGTAACGTGTGCCGTTTCCGCAATCAACAAATTCTTAGTAGAGATATTTAAACTTTCAATTTGATCTAATTCACCAATCAAAACTTTCGGGTCAATTACAGTTCCAGAACCGATAATACACTTGGTATCTGGATACAAAATACCAGAAGGGATAAGGTGCAGCTTAAAGGTTTGACCTTTTACTACAATTGTGTGTCCAGCATTTACCCCACCTTGGTAACGCACGACAACATCTGCGGAGCGGCTGAGTAAATCGGTTATTTTTCCTTTTCCTTCATCGCCCCACTGGGCACCTATAACAATGACGTTAGCCAAGAGATTTTATTAAGAATACAGTTTTCACAAATGAATATTATCCACACGATTAGTAACTAATGTCAAGGCTAGTGGGTAACATTACAAAAAAATTATTAGTTGGTTATATGATTGGCTATAAAAACGTGACAAAATTTACCTTTAATTTTTATACAAATTGATTCCTATACTACATTTTTAGATTTTATTCCTGGTAAAATAATTAACACTTTTATCATGTAACTATTAGATGTAGTAACTAGTTCTCGTTATTCAAAAACTGGCCGATTATTTTTTCAAAAAAATGTATCAAATATGTATAGATAAAACGTAGATTTATATATAGTTT
>CAKZYM010000756.1 GCA_937884685.1 uncultured Calothrix sp. | reverse complement strand
CTCCCCCGGTAAGCCTACAAGCATGCTGGGGGATTTTTATATGCCGAATTTTAGCACCCAAACATATTTATACAGTTTTATCCGGAAAGTGCCTGTTAGATACAGTACATAGAATTGGTAGATGCACCCTGATAACTGTCTCCCCCGGTAAGCCTACAAGCATGCTGGGGGATTTTTATATGCCGAATTTTAGCACCCAAACATATTTATACAGTTTTATCCGGAAAGTGCCTGTTAGATACAGTACATAGAATTGGTAGATGCACCCTGATAACTGTCTCTCCTGGTAAGCCTACAAGCATGCTGGGGGATTTTTTTAGAAAGTCAAAAATAAAGCTGATTGACAAATCTACATAGAGAATCGCATCTTATCTAAGTAAATAAAATCGTTAGATGCCAGATTATAATTAACTCTGGATAAGAAACTCAATAACCACTAGGGATTTTTTCTTAAGTAATACAAGTTAAATACCCTTGTTTTCACTTAGTTTCTACTAGAGTATAAGCTCTAAAATTTACTAAGCAGTAATTTTTGTACGTAGTGTATTTAATGTAACATACTTTTTGAGAATATTTACACTCCTCTCAGAAGCTTTTATATTTACTTAATTAAGTGGATATAGTTAATTTTGGTAGAAGCATAATTGTAACTATAAAGTTTACCCCTAAGATGGAAGGGTATCCGCATTTATACCTGTTTCTATCTTATGAAGGTAGAAGATAGGCAATGTATGTAATATCTTTAAGGATCTCCCTGTATTTACGCAAAATAGAATAATATACTTCCACAGAAATTAAGCTCTTGACTGCGTGTAAATGACATTGAAGGTAAATCGCGCCCCAAAAGCCGAATTTTGATAGCGACAAAAAGACATTTAACCGTATAAGCCGCATATCTTACTTGATATCACCTGTCGATTCCGAAGCACAAAAAGTTCCTTACTATTGAAATTGTTTTGTATGGTATGATTTCGTGTTGTATTTAATAAACCACGAAATAGCTCAAAAGCCTTAAGATTATGCCTTTAGCTGTAATTAAATTTTCTAGCGAAGACTGCGGTATTTGCCACAAAATGTCTTTTTACGATAAAAAGGTGACTGAAGAACTTGGATTACAATTTGTTGATGTCAAAATGCAGGATACTGCAACCTACCGTAAATATCGTAAAGTTTTATTAACTCAGTATCCAGACAAATCAGAAATGGGATGGCCTACTTATATAGTCTGCGATTCTCCAGAAGAAGAGCCAAAGATTTTAGGTGAAGTGAAAGGAGGACATCCCAAAGGAGAATTTAGAAATCGTTTGCAATCAGTTATTGATGAAAATAGTAATTAGTTGAATACTGATTAGCTATTAATAAAAAGCAATTTATCCAATTGAAAGGGTGCGATTATCTTGCTTACTAACTTGAGAGATGTCGCGAGCAAGATATATGTCCTTGCGGACGTGCTTGGCTAACGCGCTAATTAATCGCGCATTGAATATTGTGCGATTTCGGCTTAATTCTTGATTTCAAAAGATTTAACCTCTAATACCGGACCAATCATAGCGGCTGTCATCACGTCTTCACGTATATCTCCAGTGACTTCTGCTTTTTGTCCCGATTGGAGCAGGCTTTTATCTGCTCCTCTCATTATTTCATAGGTTTTACCATCTTCGCCTATAAATGCCCAAGCACCCATACCAATATCGCGGCGTTCAACAGTACCTTTAACTTTTATACTCATATTTTTGCTTTGTGGTTAATGGTTCAAAATTAGGAGTTAGGAGTTAGGAGTTAGGAGTTAGGAGTTAGGAGTTAGGAGTTAGGAGTTAATAAACAACTATCAACTATCAACTATCAACTAACAACTAACAACTAACCCCTTAATATTAAGCTGCTTGTTCGTCGTTCTTGATTGTAAAACGAGCCAACATAAAGCAAAGTATTGCGTTAGCAATTAAGAATCCACGAGCTAACATACCATCACCTAGCCCCCAAACTGCTGGGTCTGTTACAGAACTTACGGCTAAGCAAGCTGCAACTCCCAAGCTTGAACCAATAGCAAACCACTTCCACTTAGAATGTCCCAAGAGCAGGGCCATTAAAATAACGGGAGCTAGAACGCTAGCAAATAATGGGTTGAAAGGATTCGTACCTTGTAGAGTATTACCTAGTTCGGGAATAGAACTTCCTAACAAGCGGAATGGCCATTGAGGTAGGTCAAAGACATAAAATCCTTTGAGGAAGAATAATCCAGAACTACCAGCAACTAAACCGCTAGCTAAGCTGAATGTCCAGGTGAAGGGAAAGTAAACTCGTAAAAACCAAGCTAATAAGTAAGAACCAACTACCATCAAAATCTTAGGTAGTAGCGCTACCATACCTCCATCAATCCAAAAACCAGGATTTAGATAGCCGCTATCACGCAACCAACGGAAGAAGTCCTGAAAACTAATTGTTCCCTGTTGTGCTAGAGATACTGCTGCTTCAGCATTTAGCTGTCCGGCTCCATAATAGTTCAAGCCGTCATCTTGGATAACTCTTGCTGATTTTGCGATAACTTTAACAATTTCGTCTGGTTCTTCGATTCCGCTAGCTTTAACCAATGCAGCAACACCAGCAACATGAGGTGAAGCCATGCTTGTACCTTGCAAGCCAATAAAAACTTCTTCTCCTTTACTGTCCATATCAACGGTTGCTTGCAACACTTTTCCAGCATCGCTACCACCAGGAGCAGAAATATCGACTCCAGCACCATAATTAGAATAAGGTGCTTTTAAACCATCAGGACCCAAAGCAGAAACTGCGAATACGTTGGGATAACGTGCGGGATAAGAAGCTGAATTTTGATTTTCGTTTCCAGCAGCAGCAATAATTACTACTCCTTTGCTATGAGCATAATTGATTGCTTCTTTCATCAACTGGCTTTCACCACCACCACCTAAGCTCATGTTAATTACATCTGCACCATTATCGGCTGCAAATTTAATCGCTTCGGCAATATCGGCAATCGTACCACCACCATAATCGCTAAGCACCTTCAATGGCATTAATTTAGCTTCGTAAGCAACTCCAGCAACTCCATAGCTGTTATTGGTTGCTTGAGCGACTGTACCAGCAACGTGAGTACCGTGTCCGTTGTCATCTGAAGCGTTTTCTCTATCGTTTACAAAGTCATAACCTTTGACAAACTCGGTTTCCTCTAAATCGCGTACTTTCGTAACACCAGTATCAATTACCGCGACCGTTATACCTTTTCCTTTAGTTTTATCCCAAGCACCTTCAACATTGATATTATGTAAATGCCATTGTTGACTGTAATACGGGTCGTTAGCTCCTTTGAGCTTTGATTTTACCTCTTCT
>CAKZYM010000755.1 GCA_937884685.1 uncultured Calothrix sp. | reverse complement strand
ACAAAGTCCTCTTTTATCTTGATTTCATTATGAGCTACTTGAATGCTAAAATTTTTGCCCAATGGTAGCTTGAATCGTTTCAATTGAATATAATTATCGTAACTTCTAGATTCAACAGATTGTAAAGTAGTTCCAGATTCCGAAAGCAAAGCTAACTGAATGCTATCTGGTAAATATGTCTCTCCAGAAGCGGGATAAAGCTGTACTCGAACACCAACCTTATTATCAATCTGGGGTGACAAACCAATTAATAAAGCTACAGAATTACTTTCTAACTGCATTCCTAAATCAATCAGTTTAGCTCCTTTAACATAAACCTCATTTAAAACAGAATCACTCCTAAATTTAAGAGCTGCTGTATCACTCAAGTTGAATAAATCATCAACAGGACGAAAACCTCCATCAAAAATATTTTCAAACCACAAACTTAAATTTTTTACTGCCTTTTGTGTATTTTCCATGAGATTAACTTGCCAATTTTTGGTTCTCTGGTTGTACAAAATAGAACGGTATTTTTCCGATGCTAATATCGCTCCCCATTCAGCAAATTTAACATGTAAACGAGGTGAATAAGCATTTGAATCGGTTAATTTATCTATAATTTCTTTGGCTTCAACCTCAGATAAACTTGGTAATAATTTTGTTTGTGGTTTATAAAGAGGACACATTTCTCCTGCTAGCCACATGACATCAATATCGGCAATCAAATCGCGATTTTCTACACAATAAGTTCTATCAATTGAATCATATTGTCCTTTCTGTCGAACTTGTTCGTGGCTTATAAATCCCCATACCCTTAACCAACCTTCTTCAATATTTAACTGTACCGCTAGATAATAATTAGCAGCCCAATTAGGAATATCAACCCATTCTTGCGGGATGCGAAACTCAGTTGGAAGACTTTGCTCGCTTGGAATTAAAACCAATCGAGCATGATTAGAATTAAAATTAAGATTAAAATCAATTCCATTTACAAATTTCCATTGACTATCTAAATTATTAGATGGTATTGGTATTTGGAATTTTGTCAGTAATTCTGGTTCCTCTTCTAACCATTTAACGAAAGTATTTAAACATAAACGATTCAAAAAAGCTCTGTAGGTAACACTATCATTTTGGTAATTATGACCTACCGTTTGATTCCAAGCTGCTTCCCGTTCTTGAATAGAAAACTCCATCCATAAATGTTCGGGGTTAATTTCTATTAATTCATCAAAATCTAACATTTTACTATTATTTAACATGAAAATTACCCTTGTTTAATACGTATCCATTGATTCATAACATCAGCTAACTTATTGTTTGCGATAGAAAGAGAATCTTGTTCTAAATGCATAGTCCTTTCCATATAGTATTTGAAATTTTCTAAGAATCTGGTGATAATTTTTGGTAATTCATTGAAGTCTTTTATATAATCAGTTTCTAATTGAATCATTAATATATTTTCTTTATTTTCATCTTCAAATTCTTCAAAAACTTTATCCAATAGAGGAAAAATCAACTGTTGACAATAGATGTGAAAGTACTTGTCAAAAGCAGATTTAATTCTTTCAATATCTTTTTCATTATTAATATATATCTCAGGATTATTTTGATTCCATTCTGAGGCAAATTTTTTTAAAATATCTCTGTTATATTTTTTTATCTGACGGGCTACTTGATACTGTTTTTGTAAACCCGAGTATTTAGACTTAAGAAGGTGGGCTATTTCTGTTTGAGTTAAATTTAATCCCTGCCATAATTTGAACATTATTTGACATTGTTCTGGCATATTAATGAATAACTTATCAAGAATAACTTTTAGCTGTTGAGATTCTTCTTGCTGTATTAAGACATCCCATTTAGAAGGTGCTGGGTCGAATGCACCAAAATAATCTTCCTCAAAATATAAATATTGCTTGTTGCGATAATTTTTCGCTGCATTTATACAAGTTAAAAGCATTTCTTGAATTACAATATTTGTTGCAGGTAAACTATCAAGATTAAGTTGGCTGCATCGTTGATTATAATAATCTGTAATTGACTTCAATTCATTTTCTGCTATGCTTCGCGAGCCACTGTGATTAGGTAAAACCCGAAACATTTCGCAAAAGCACTGCCAAGCTAAGCGATGATGAATAATTTGGTGAGTGTAAAAGTTTTGCGCTAATAAAGCATCATTTAATTCCCCAGCACTCAAATCTTTCAACAAACCATAACCGGAAAATCTTGTTCTCCTTGCTTCTAAATCTTGTCGATATATTTGATTGCGGATAAATCTCTTAAAAGCCGTAATTGCATAGGCTTCTATATTAATTTGGTTTCGCTCAAAATTGAAGCTTTTAAAATATTTTGTGGGTGAATTTGCTGCAAGATTTGCTATTTGAAAAAATTCTTCCAAGGAGTATTTATGCTTGATATATTTAAATTCATATTGTATGTCCCTTGCTGCTTTAAAACAGGCTTCTTGTAAATATGCAGAAAAATGTTTTTTTGCTATAGAAAAATTATATTCTAAGTTACCTGGCCGGTCTTTAGTTAATAGCACTTTGAGAAAATACTGTGCCCAAAAACTTTCCTTAGCTTCTGAATCTGCTGCCAATTTTAATTTCATATTATTTTCTAGCCGTGCATCAATTTTCCAACTAAGTTGGATTTGATGATTGTTGGCTGTAAAACAGATAAAACTAGAAAATTTATCAATCAAATCTCTACGTTTTTTCACAAGCATAGGTTTTTCTAAAAACATAAATTTCTACCATAAGAGCATTTAAATATCTGCTTTATTTATATTTACTGAAATTAAAAACACCATTATTCGTTTATTTCACAAAAGTTAACTATTTACTGTTGGTTTTTGTACGCTCATCACAAAGCACGAACTAAATTGTACTGAATTTCAAGCGTTATATATATTTATGGGAACTTCCACTAGTCGGTTATGCAGTTTTAAGATATTTTTCTACGAGACAGATAAAATATAGAGGTCGAATTACTTTTTGTTCTTTTGTTCGTCCAGATTTAATCAAAACCGCTACAGATGCTTGTTGTTTAACTAGCCAAACAACAAGCATCTGTTTTTAAATCAAATAATATCAAGGATATCTGCAATATCAGGGTAGTTTAATCCTTTATTGCCCCATTTTGGCTTATTTAGTTAAGCTTTTACGCTTCCGATAAGCAGCAAAGACGAGTCTATAGAAAATTTATATCAGCAATCAATAATCAGCGGTTGCTATCTCTTGGAGGAGACGCTGCAATAGCCTTAGACCGTTTCACCTAGAATAAAACTGTGTAACTAATTATGTTTAGCTACTTAAATGTACACAATACCTTCCCATCACTTAGCTACTTTACATATCTACCATTGGTTACAGATATATAAAGTAGCTATTTCATACTTAGATAAATATATTATCTGTTTTTTAGTAGTTGACATTTATAATCCTGTAGTAATATTCCTGAAAACAAAAACTACCCTAGCCAAACGACCGTAAATGTAAGCATGTATTAATTTTATCTACAAGACGATGAAAGGGGATAAATCAAAGATAGGAGTAGGGAGTAGAAAATGAAAATAGATTTATTTGTTGGCTGTGGGAACAAGATATTTTAATAAAGATAGTAATCATAATTTTATCTCATACCCGTTTAATTACTTATAAGCACTATTTTAATTAACTCAAAGCATTCATCTAAATCTATAAATTGTCATAAAAAATCAAAATACTTGCGTATTTATTCGCTATGTAAATTACTTTTATTAGTGTTTTCATGAAGAGGTATTTATTCATTTTCTCTTCAACAAAATTTTAATGATTATTCAGATTAATTAAATATTTGAAGATGAATTTTTAATTATAATAAAGATATAAAGATAATAAGACTAAAACATTAATATAACTTTGTAGATATTACTGTTTGCAGTTGTAAATATTCATGTTTTTTATAAATTACAGATTATTCTGTGTAACATCTACCAATAGAATCAGAATCATGGCTCAAATTAATAAATTTTAAATAGTTTTGCTTAACTGATAAGTCTTATTGCAATCAAATTAAAAAAAATAAGCACTAATAATAAGAATAAGGTTATTACAATGAAAGAATTTAGAATCAGGTTATCAATTATGGTTGGTGTGTTAATACTACTTTTGATACCGAATTTAGCTAACGCTAATAAGAATTCAATAGAAGAATCTACTATCTATGAATCTTTGACCGTAGAAGAGAGTAATAATTTATAGCTTTTTAACAGGCGCGCTGCTCAACAAATTTATAAAATTGTTAAATTATTCATAAATATAATCTATAGTTTGCCAATTATCCCGGAGTATGTTTTGACTTTAGGGATATTTTTTGTTTATCAAGCTGATTTGATAATATTTATCGTTACCTATTGTTTCTATTTACGAATTATGGCATAGCAGAATAGGCATAAAAAATCAAGATAAAGTGTAAGTATACAAACCTAAATATTCAAAAGTTCGCTATTAACAGAATCTAGATTGCTGCTAATTATCATAGTTATTGATAATCGTTTCATAATCATGTCAACAACAGAAACTTTAGCTCAATTAATCTGTCGTACTGTATTAGAATTTGAACAACGACAAGCTTTACAGCAAGATATAAAAAAAGACACTTCAGTATCTACCAGAATCAGTACATCAAAGCAAACTATATCCAATCAAAAAACAGCATGATACGCATAATATAGAATTAAGATTTTAATTTCGCGTTAAATATATAGTTATTGTTTAATACGTACAAAAATTCAAATAATTCAGGAACCCGGTTTTTTCAAAAAGCTGGGTTTTTATTTAAGGTAGCAGGGAGTAGAAACAATGTGTCTCATCTACCTCTCATTGTGCTGCAAATCTGATTTGAATCTCGAATAAATCTCATTAACAATTACCAACTTTTGGCTTGATAGCTAGCACATTAGAGAACGCATGTGCCACAAGTCTTTACCAGGCCAGAAGGTTGCACCTTTACCGTAATCATTGCTAGAGCATAACTCTTGGATTTCAGCTTTAAACTCATTGTTAGAGTTGTGAACCAAAACGTGAACGGGTTCTGCACCTAGTTCCATCAAGAAACTGGTCATACCGTATACTAAATCGGGGTCACCGTAGATAGCAAAGCGCTTACCGTGTAACCAAGCGTGGGAGTCAGTCATAGCGTCAACAGCACGACCGCGCTCTTCTTCTAACTCTTGAGGAATGGGCTTACCAGTTAATTCGCTGAGTTTCATTAAGAACTCATCAGTTCCGCGAATACCCCAAGGGCGAACAACTGATGTAGGTTGCTTCCACTCTTTCTGAATATATTCGCGAGTCTTAGGAGTAGAATGTGCTTGCAAGCAAAGTGTAGCTTCAGCGTTGCAAGAATCAGCAGCATCTTCCAATTTTGTACCCTTAGGATACATGTTGAATTTACCATCGTTAGGTGCATCAACATAATCGGAGTTGTCAGCTAATAAGGTATAGTCAATACCCATCAAATTTGCCATACGCTTAACTTCGCGTAAATTACCTACGTAGGTATCAAAACCAGGGATAATATTGATTTTGCCATTGGTTGTATCTTTCTTCTTACCTTGAGTTAGGTTAGAAAGAATACCTTTCATCATATTATCGTAACCGGTAATATGAGAGCCTACGAAACTAGGAGTGTGAGCGAAAGGTACGGGTAAATCTTCGGGAATACCACCTTCGTTTTTAGCATTACCGATAAATGAACCCAAGTCATCACCGATTACCTCAGCCATACAGGTAGTGGAAACCGCAATCATTTTAGGACTGTATAGCTTGTAAGCATTGGTCAAGCCATCAATCATGTTCTTCAAACCACCGAATACCGCAGCATCTTCAGTCATTGAAGAAGAAACAGCAGAGAAAGGCTCTTTGAAGTGACGGGTTAAGTGGGTACGGAAGTATTCCACTTGTCTTGAAGATAAAATTTACCCTAAATTGTTTATATAGAGAAGTTTTGAATTGTTTACTTGTTCGTAGTGAACTGAAAATAATTTAGCGTACTTTTAGTGTAAAAAATGGAAGATATACAGGGAAAGGTTTTTGAAGATTTTGAACCTCCAGCAACTACTGACGGTAGTTATTTAGGACTCAAAAAACACGTGATTGAGACTCGTAAACACGTACAAGCTAAGTTAGAGCAAGAAATAATAGAAATCAATCAACGATTGAAAGCTAGTAAAACAAAAGTAAGTATAGAATCTAGAAGTGGAACTATTCAGTTACGGGCTACCCTTCCATTGAAACCCGGTGATAGTCACTTAAAAGGTAAAGATAAGAAACAGTACACTATATCGTTAGGTATTCCAGCGAATTTCGATGGTTTAAAAACCGCTGAAGAAGAAGCACAGGAACTTGGTAAATTAATTGCTCGTAAGACTTTTATTTGGAATGATAAATATTTAGGAGTTCACGCTAAGAAAGTAAAAAGCATAACTTTCAATGAGTTTTATCAACAGTTTGAGGAAAGATATTTTTCGGAAAGGAAAAAAACTATCAAAAGTGAAGGAACTTTACTTAATTATAAAAGAAGATACAGAGCAGTTTTTTCTGGAAATGAAATAATTACAGAATTTTCAGTTAGAGATAAAATCAAGAAAGTCCCATATGATGCATCTAAAAGGACAATAGTTACTTTGGGTAAAATAGTACTTAACTCATTAGGAATTGAAGCGAATTTATCCGATTTGATACCTAATATAAAACCTCAACAAAGATTAATACCTACCGATAAAGAAATTGAAGGAGGAATACTCTTTTTTGAAAAACATTTTAATGAAAAAGTCAGAGGTCAAAAAAAATATGAGAATAATTGGGTTAAGTATAAAACAGTTTATGCTTTGTTAGCTGTTTATGGCTTACGTCCTAGAGAAGCGGTAAATAACCCCAATTTGGATTGGCTACTATCTCCCGAAAATGAACATAGTACTTTTAAGGTACATGAATCAAATAAAACTGGATACAGAGAAGTTTTTCCGTTTGTACCTGAATGGATTGAGCTTTTTGATTTAAAAAATCAATCAGCATTACAAATGTTGAAAGAGTATTCTTTTAACAAGGGAACTGCAATTGAATTATCTAGCAAAGTAAACAAGATAGCGGGTAGCTTTAAAAGTAGCGGTATATCTTTTTCTCCATATGATTTACGTCATGCTTGTGCTATTAGGGCACATTTACAAGGAGTACCGATTAAAGCGGCTGCTGATAATTTAGGACATTCTGTACAAATGCACACTAAGGTTTATCAAAGGTGGTTCGGTTTAGAGAATAGAAGAAAAGCTTTCAATCAAGCTTTTAATCAGATGTCTAAGGTTGATGAACTAGAAGCAGAGAATATATACCTTAAAAAGCGAATCACCGAACTAGAAACTGAATTAGCAAGGTGCAATTTTCCTAAGATGATGTAATTATTTTGATTTAACTTTATCCCTTTTTTGCAAGTAGGTATTTTAAGCCTACTTTTCTTTTGTTTATGTTCATTTTAAGCTAAATAATTTAAATTATATAATTAGGTAAAAATTAGTGTAGTCATTATTATTTTTTTGTTGATTTCATTGATTATTATATATATCTAGCTATTAATGTTAGTGAGATAGTAGTGATAAATTATATACTAGTTCTTAATACTTTGTTTGTAAAAGTTTTTAATAATTTAAGTCGAATCGGAAGTAAGCAACACAACCTTGGCTGCCTTGGAACTATGGTTTATTTAAAGTATTAAAAAGCTTATAATGTTTGCTAAGAACATATTTTAATAAATGTTAGTTCAAGTAGAACATTCTGTTTTTTAAGCAATATTTAACCAAAATAGTGAAAGATATACAGGATAAAGTTTTCAAATATTTTGAAGTTCCTAGCACTTCTGATGGGACTTATAGAGGTATGAAGAATATCTCAGACGAAACAAAAAAACATTTTGATATGAAATTTGCAGAGGAATTGCTCAAAGTTAATCAAAGACTAAAAGCGAGTAAAACTAAAGTCACTTTGATTGCTACAGGGGGAGCAATACAATTAGTCGCAACACTTCCACTCAAACCTGGTGATACTCACAAGCAAGGTAAAGATAAGAAGCAATACAAAATAAGTTTGGGGATACCGGCTAGTTTTGATGGGTTAAAAACAGCGGAAGAAGAAGCTTGTGAATTAGGTAAATTAATTGCTCGTCAGATGTTTAATTGGAGTAATAAGTATTTGGGACAACAAGCTTTAAAAAATAGCAATATTACTTATGAAGAATTTTATAATCAATTAGAAAATAGATATTTTAGTAAAAGAAAGAAAACTTTAAAAAGCGAGCATACTTTCCATAGTTTGAGATACTCATTTCATAAAGCCTTGATGGGTGATGAAAGAATAAATACTGAAACTTTAGAGAAAAGAATATTATCAACGCAAGAACCATATACCCGGAATAAGACTATTAGGGCTGTTGATTTTATTTGTCAAGAATTACAGATTGAAGCTAATTTTAATAATTTGAAGTTAAAGCAAAAACCAAAAAAAAGAGATATACCTAGCGACAGCGTAATAGCTAAATCAATTTTATTATTTGATGAAAGAATAAAGACAATATCAAGATACGGTAGTAAGACAATTCCTAAAAATAGAGCTATGAAGTTTATCTATAAACTATTAGCAATTTATGGTTTGCGTCCGAGAGAAATAGTCAATCATCCAGATTTAGATTGGTTAATCTCATCCGAAAATAATTATAATACTTTTAAAGTTCATGAATCAAATAAAACTGGATATAGAGAAGTTTTTCCATTTGTACCCGAGTGGATTGAACTTTTCGATTTAAAAAATGATTTTGAAGGATATGAAGCATTAAAATCATTTTCTATATGGAAAGATGAAAGACAGCTTACTGATAAAGTCAGCACTATATCCAAATATTTCTCATCTACTAAAATACCCTTCGTACCCTACGATTTACGCCATGCTTGCGCTATTAGGGCACAATTACAAGGAGTCCCGATTAAAGCTGCTGCTGATAATTTAGGTCATACAGTTGAAGAACATACTAAGACTTATCAGCGATGGTTTAGCTTAGAAAATAGACGTACAGCATTTAATCAAACTTTTGAAGAAATTAATCAAATTGATAAATTAAAAGATGAAATTACAGCTTTACGTAAAACTAACTTGGCATTAGAATTAGAATTAACCAGACTACGTTTAATTATACAGATGAAATAGTCTAGCCATAATATCTAGTATTACTAAATAATTTGTGATATCTGAAAACCCGGTAAAAAACCGGGATTCTGACACCTATCTTTGATTGACAGGTTAGTATACCTGTTTTTTCTTATTAGCCTAAATTTAGCTTTAATAATTAGAGATACATCTATAAATGTTCTCGAAAAGCATTAATAAAATTGTATTTAGTTATAAAAAGTACAATTCTAATTAAGCAATATTAAAGCAACTTAATTAAATACTATTTAACCTGAGTTCGGGATAAGCTGAAATCCTCATTGTGTGGTTGGTTGAAAATAGTATTTATAAACCTAATTACGTTGTTTGAGCCATAAATCAGCCGCCAAAAGTAGAATTAATTCCTTAACCCGAACTGACGTTATTTACATATTTGAATTAGTGTTTTAGTTGAATTTTAGCTGAAAATATTAGCTAGCTAAGAAGCAATATTAAAGCAAGTGCTATCTTAATTCACATTAAAGTCTTTTAGATTATAAGTGTTTTCAAACTATATATTTAATGCCTTGGACAAAAGGTAAAGTACCTTCAAAACCAGCAGCAGCGTAGATAGCTCCTAAAGGCTGACAACCTTTTGCTGGGTTAACGGTCAAAGCTTCGCGAGCGAAGTTCTTTTCACGATATTCCCAAGATTTAGTCCATTCAGCAACTTTCTTAACTTCTTCAGGGTCGTGTCCACCTTCAAACTTTTTCTTACCTTCAAAAAGTTCTTGATATTCCGGATTGTGGAATAAATCAACGTGGTCTTTAATCTTTTCGGGATTCTGTGGCATTTTGTGTTCTCCAGCTTTGCTAAGTAGCAGTAAATAATAACTAGCGGGTCAATGAAAGAAGAGAAGTAGGAAACAGGGGGATATTCCCCCGAGAGCTGTTTCCTCAATTTTTAAGCAGCAGCTTTAGCAACTTGAGTAGTAGCAGGAGCAGCTTCATCCTTCCAAGGAGTTCCAATCAATTTCCAGGAAGGGTTGTTGATTGCTAGATCCATGTCACGAGCAAAGATAGCGAAGCCATCATATCCATGATAGGGTCCGGAGTAATCCTTTTTATGCTTTTAAATAAGTCAATCTAAAATGTTTTTTGCGAGCAATGTTAATTTTAAACTTTGTCTTTTGGTAACAGATTAAATTTAGGTCTTAGTTTAGTCTAAATATAACGATGCATATCCAGGATTAAATCTTTAAAACATTGATTCAAAATTGATTTTTCATATATGAAAGAAAATATCTTATTACAATTAGACAAAGTAAACCAGCGATTAAAAGCAGCAAAGACAAAAGTTACAATTAGAGAATCAAATGGTAGTTTACAATTACGGGCTACTTTACCCATTAAACCAGGAGATAAAGATACAAGAGGAACGGGAAGAAAACAATATAATCTTAGTTTAAATATTCCTGCGAATTTAGATGGTTTGAAAACTGCTGAAGAGGAAGCTCAAGAGTTAGGAAAACTAATTGCTCGAAAAAGCTTTGTATGGAATGATAAATATTTAGGGAATGAAGCAACTAAAAAATATTTTCAAACTATTGGTGAATTACTGAAACAATTTGAAACAGAATATTTTAAAACCCATAAACGCACGAATAAAAGCGAGCATACTTTCTTTTATTATTTTTCTCGTACCAAAAGATGTACAAATCATTTTGATTTAGCAACCCCTGAAAATCTGATAAATGCAATTGAACAAATCGATAAAGAATGGGCAAAATATAACGCAGCCAGAGCCATATCTGCATTTTGTCAAACATTTAATATCAAAATTGATTTATCAAAATATTCCAAAATGCCGGAACATAATTCCCGGAAGATACCCACAGATGCAGAGATATCTACAGGATTTATTAAATTTGCAGACTACCTTAATATGAGAGGGAAGCAAGTAAATCAAAATGTCAAAGATAGCTGGCAACTATGGCGCTGGATATATGGGATGCTTGCGGTATACGGTTTGCGTCCGCGAGAATTATTTATCAATCCTAACGTTGACTGGTGGTTGAATCAAGATAATACAAACATGACCTGGAAGGTAGATAGAAATTGTAAAACTGGAGAAAGAGAAGCATTACCTTTATATAAACAGTGGATTGCAGATTTTGATTTAAGAAATCCTAAATATTCACAAATGCTTGTAGATGCAGTTAATAAAAAAGACAAAGATAATTATGCACAGATAACTGGATTAACCCAAAGAGTTAGCTGGTGGTTTCGTAAAATAGGATTAGATTTTAAACCTTATGATTTACGTCATGCTTGGGCTATTCGAGCGCATGTTTTGGGGGTTCCTATCAAAGCAGCAGCAGATAATTTAGGTCATAGCGTACAGGTGCATACTCAAACTTATCAGCGTTGGTTTTCCTTGGATATGCGGAAGTTAGCGATTGATAATGCTTTGAATAAAAGGAGTGAAATTGAGGTGGTTAAGGAAGATAATATCGAGTTGAGAACTGACAACGAAAGATTAAGGTTAGAGGTTGAGAAATTGAGGATGGAAAAGGTTTATAGATATTGATTGGGTGCGCGATAACATTTTAGAACTAATATGGTGCGTTACACTCCGTGACAACAGCACCCTACTTTATTGCTGATTCTATTTAACCTTTTTTTCAACATCCAAGCATTACGTTACACAGCATGAAATACAGGATTTATGTCTATTTACCCCGTCTTGACTCTATGAATAATTGATGGGTAAATAAATTCGTGTAAAGCGGAACACTAAAAAAAGGGATTTGATTTATGGAACTCGTTCAACAATTGGTAAGTAACCTCGGAGTACAAGAAGACCAAGCAAAGGGTGGAGCCGGTTTGATATTAAAGCTTGCTCAAGATAAGCTCGGTGGTGAAGAATTCGCGAAGGTTGCATCAGCTATCCCCGGTTCTGATGTATTGTTAGGTTCTGCACCTTCCCAAGATGCTGGTGGTGGAATGATGGGTGCTTTGGGTGGTATGGCCGCTGGTATGATGGGTGGTGGTCAGGGTGCTGCTTTAGGTAATTTAATGAGTTTGGCTGGTGGTTTCTCACAGTTGGGAATGGATGGAAATATGGTAACTAAGTTCTTTCCTATTGTGCTTAATTTTGTTCAGCAGAAAGGTGGAGCAGATATAGCTGGTATTTTATCCAAAGCTCTACAGTAATTATATTTTTTATGATTTTGTAATCTTGTGGTTGTCTAGCAATAAAGATAGTTAGACAACTGCATATGTTTAGAAAAATTCAGTTTTATAAAATTTTTTAATTATGCAAATCAACACTAGTCAAGTCCAAATTTCTAATAATGATTTGTTAATCGATGCTTATTTAGCTCAACCAGAAGGTAATGATAAAAAAGGTGCTGTAATAGTTTTTCAAGAAATTTTTGGAGTTAATAACAATATTCGAGATATTACTGAATTAATAGCTCAACAAGGATATATTGCAATTGCACCTGCATTGTATCAACGTGTTGCTCCCGGTTTTGAATTTGGGTTTAGTGCTGAAGATGCTGGGTTTAGCCAAGAAGCTTATCGTTTGGGTTTAGAATATTATCAAGAGGTAAAGTATCAAGAAATTTTCAGCGATATTCAAGCGACGATTGCTTATTTGAAGAATTTATCTAACGTTAAAGCTGATTCAGTTGGTTGTATTGGTTTTTGTTTTGGTGGTCATGTTGCTTATATGGCTGCGACTTTACCAGATATTAAAGCAACTGCTTCTTTTTATGGTGGTGGAATTACTCAACCTAGTTATGGTGAAGAAATTCCAACTGTTAATCGTACTTCTGAAATTCAAGGTACTATTTACACGTTTTTTGGTAATCAAGATTCGTTGATTTCCCAGGAAGATAATCAGAAAATAGAAGCAGAGTTCAAGAAGCATAATATAAATTATCAGGTGTTTAGATATGATGCGGGACATGGATTTTTTGGTGGATTTTTTGTAGATAAGTATCCATTTTTAGCAAGAAATCCAGCTATAAATAGAGCAGCTGCTATGGATGCTTGGAGTCATGTTTTAGAATTGTTTGAAAATAACTTGTAATATTTGTTATTTAGTGATTTTATCTAATATCCGAATTAGCTTTTATGATTTCATTCGGGAGCATCCCAATTTTGAATAAATATTTTACCCAACACCCTAAAAGGGTGCGGC
>CAKZYM010000754.1 GCA_937884685.1 uncultured Calothrix sp. | reverse complement strand
AATACTGGTCACTAAGTATTAAGACAATTGCTGTGCTGCTTGAATGTATAGATTATGTTTATCAACCGTTAGTTGTTTTCCACAGTCCAATTCGATGGTTTGGCAGTGTAAAAAATAATCACAAGTAAAAAATTATCGACAAAAAGTTTTTTCCGGAAAAAACTAAGTAGGCTGAGTAGTAATACACTGAGTTAATTATAAAGATAAATAATCTGACTTTTGATACAATGAAGCCTCAACAATGTAATACGGTACTGCAACGAAACAGTATAAAAAGTTGATTTAGTAGCAATTGTAGTGAAAACTTAACTATAATTTATTACACTTATAAATGAAGAAACAAGCAGAAACTAAGTAATGCCACTGTACGCGTAGTGCATAGCGAGCCGTAGACTAGTATCTTCAATACTTCACACAGGGTGGTATATCTATCGGGAAAGCAATTAACAATATAAAAGGAAACTTTGAAGATAGTTCCGAATGTATATTTTGTTGACTTCTTGATAAATATGGGTTGCATCGCAGTTGTAAGGCATCTAGATGAACCAAATAATGATGCCTTTTAGAAATAAAAGCGACGAATTACGTAAGCAATATTAAGTAATTTAATTTTACTATGACTATGCTGAAGTCAGAAAAAAATCCTTACCTCCTCTCTCAAGTAGGTACCCCCTTGAATGATGCTGAAGAAGGTGGATTGAATTTAGGGCAAGTGGGAGCGGCTCTGCGACGGCGTGCATTATTAATTGCTGGTTGCACAGGTATAGTAGCAACCGCTGCGGTATTGAAGGCAGAATCAGATCCTCCTATATATCAAGGTCAGTTTGATATCTTAACTGAACCCGTGACTGGGGAAAGTAAAGCTATATCAAACGTACCTCAAACCTTAACTCCTAAAGATGCGATCGCACTTCCGGAGTCGGAAAAAGATATCGCAACAACTATTAAAGTTTTACAAAGCCCGCGAGTATTAAATCCGGTGGTGGAAAAGCTTCAGACGAAGTATCCGGATTTAACATACGAACTGTTTGCTAATGGTTTAATTATTGGGTCTAAACAAAAAAGCATTTTAACAGTAGGATATATAGCTGGGGAGAAGCAACTTGTAACTGATGTTTTAAACGAAGTTGCCCAAGCTTATTTAGCTTATAGTTTAAATGACCGTCAGGAAGATATTAATCAAGCGATCGCCTTTGTTCGAGAACGAATCACGAAGGGGGGTTTGAGACAAAGAGTTGAGGACTTGCAGAATAAATTGCGAACGTTGCGTCGGGTGTATAACGTGATTGAACCTTCACAGAAAGCGAATGAAGTATCTGGCCAAATTGCGACTTTGACACAGCAGCAATTACAGAACCGGGTAGAGTACGAACAAATGGTGGTTCAGTATCAAGAGTTACAAAAGGAATTAGCACAGCAACCAGGAGACAGAGCTGGTAATTCGATACTTAGTGAAAATTCTCGGTATCAAAAAATCCTAGACGAAATTCAACAAGTTGATATTGAGATTAAAACAAACTCTGCTAAATTTACAGATATCAATCCAACTATCCAGACTCTACAGCAAAGGAAAGCTAACTTGCTCCCAATGTTGAATGGAGAAGAACAGCGAGTTCAGAAAGAATTTCAGAGTCGCATCCAGACACTGCAAGCCCGTGATGTATCTTTAGCTGATAAATTAGATAAGCTAAGTTCATATCTAAGAAATTTGGCAACTGTCACCCGCGATTACGAAAATATTCAGCGGGAGTTACAGATTGCTACTGAAGGGCTAAACCAGTTTTTAACGAAGCAGCAAGCTTTAGAAATTCAAAAGTCTCAAACACAGCAACCTTGGAAGCTATTAGATCCTCAACTTGCAAAAGTCGAAGAACCTGAAGCTATGTCACAGAGTGCTAGAAAAAATTTAGCTTTAGGTGGAGCTTTAGGTTTATTGTTGGGTGTGGGTGCTGCTTTAGTTGTAGACAAATTGAGCAATGTTTTCTACACTTCTAAAGATTTGAAAGAAACTACTAGATTACCGTTATTAGGGGTAGTTCCTTTCAGTAAAGAACTTGCAGCGAGCAGTAAGCAAGATGGAGCAGCTAGTGGAGTTCAACAAACGGCTCGTGCAGCCTTTTTTGAAGTTTTTCGCTCTCTTTATACCAATATTCTACTTTTGGGTTCGGATACCCCAATTCGTTCGCTTGTGGTTAGTTCAGCAACACCAGAAGATGGAAAAACAACTGTTGCTATACAGCTTGCTTTAGCCGCAGCAGCGATGGGACAAAGGGTATTATTAGTGGATGCAAATCTTCGCTGTCCCACTATACATAAGCGTGTAGGATTGATGAATATTCAGGGATTAACTGATATTATTTCTTCTGATTTGGAGTGGAGCAACGTAATTGAACGCTCTCCCCTCGAAGATAACTTGTATGTAATGGCTGCGGGTCCGGTTCCACCAGACTCGACTAGATTACTTGCATCTGTAAAAATGCAGGATTTAATGAACGAACTGCATAGCAGCTTTGACTTAGTTATTTATGACTCTACACCTATAGTCGGTTTTGCAGATGCTAATTTGCTTGCTGCTAACACTAATGGTGTTATGCTGGTCGCAGGCTTAGGTAAACTAAAACGTACTGCATTTGCACAAGCATTAGAAGAAATTCAGGTATCCGGTACACCTATATTAGGTTTGGTAGCGAATAGATCCAAAGAATTAACTCCTATTTCTCAAAGTAATTACCAACAGTACTATAAAGTGAGCGCCCAAAGGGTTGATGAGGATTCAATTAAGTCTAATTCTTCAGTAAATAAAGTGAAATTACATTAAGTAAGAAAGTTAAGAATTAGGAGTTATTAGTTAGAAGTTAGGAGTTAGGAGTTAGGAGTTGGAAATAAAATTCCTGACTCCTAATTTTTTAGACCCAGCTAATTATCTGGAGACTTCAAAGCTTGGTCTAATACTTCACGAGCTTGTTCTGCTTTTTCTCGCGCATCTTTGTAGCGTAAATTAGCTTGAGCAAAGTTTTTCAGAACTTTAAAACCTTCTTTGAGGCTGGAAATTTCTTCCTCGCTGACGGATTCATCTGAAAAAAGGATATCTACTAATTTACGTACTTCTAAAGCTTCAGTACGTGTATCTTGAACTTTCAGCTTTAGAGTTGCAAGATTGCTCAAAAGTTGAACTGCTTCTATAATCTTATCTTCATCACCGCTAGCAGTATCCATTGACGGTTCTTTCACTTCAATTAATTGTTGAGGACCAAATCCTTCTTCTAACTCGGTAGGTAAATCACCCGCTTCCATAATTTCCATCAGCTTATCCATTGCTTTTTCACGAGCTTTATTGGAATCTTTGCCGGGAACAGTAAGGATGATTTCTGGACTTTGAACGAGAGTATAACGAACCATATTTAGGCAGAAAATATTGCACTAAACCAAACGGAGTTATTAATTTTAACTTAAAAGTGTACCAATATATAATTTATTCTCTGAGCGATTGAATTTGTGTGTCTCAAAATCAAGCTAGTATTCACTAAAAGTATTGCAGAAAATCGATAACAGGGAATGGGAAACAAAACAATGCTTTAAATTTTATAAGAAACATGCTGTTTGCGAAGTGAGTCGTTAGACTAAAACCCTGTGCTTTCAAACCACGGATAAAAGCTTATTTCGCTAAGCTTGTAATAATATTTAACCAATCACCGAAATTATCGCTTACAAATATATTTGTTGAGCTTTCTATCCCCTCAGCACCTATACTAGTTGAAATAACGGGTAAACCTGCTTGCAGCATTTCTAATGTTTTTAGTTTGATTCCCGCACCTTGAAGTAAAGGTACGATACCTATTTGTGCTTTTTCAAAGAAATGACTGGGGTCTTCTATAAATCCCGTGATTACAATATTCTCGTTTTCAAACTGTTTAATTTTTGCAGAAGGATTGGAACCAACTATATAAAGCTTATATTGTGGGTCAATTTTTCGTAAGTCTGTAAAACACTTTTGAATAAAATTTATAGCTGCTTGCTCGTTTTCTGGTCGATTCATTGCAGCCCAAAACAATAAGCTTTTGTTTTCAATTGTCTCTATATTACGCTTAATTTTATATACAAATTCCCTCAGCGCAGGTGGTTTAACAATAATTTTTATTTCTGGAATGGCAAATAATGAAGTTAGAAGATTCCGGTCTTTTTTTGATAAAACCCACAATTCATTTACACTAGAATAAAGCTCTTTTTCAAATTTGAATAATCTCGCTACTTCAATACCTATCATCAGGTTTTTTTCTGATTTTCTTAAAAAAGATTGAGAAACAATATCATGTATACTAATAATGGTACGAGTATTATTGAAGTTATTTTTATGTTTGATTAAGTCATTAATTATATTTAGATAAACCGCAGCATGAGAATATTCAAAATGAATTACATCATAAGTATTTATTTTGATTAATTCCTGTATTTTTTGAACTATAGATGCTTGATAGCGGCTAGAAAATTTAAAAGGGATAGATAAGTTAGTTAAACAGTTTATAATTTTATCTGACTTTCTTAGAGGATAGCTCAAAAGATTATTTTTGTATTTTGCAAATAAATCTTTAGCAGCATTTACTTCTATCTCATTGGCTATAATAATGATGTCAATATTTGTATTATTGTTATTCTTATTTTCATACCCATGACAATAGTTATCTAAATTACTCAAAGCTATTTTTTGTCCAGCTTGAGGATATAAATTTGTAGGAACATGGGCAGAAATAAATAGTATCTTAGACATAGGACATTACCATTTTCCATATTCAGAATTGACTGTAGTTTTTTTGATAATATTTTTAACAATATTTTTTATTTTCCGTGCAGTTGGTGGCTTAAAAAAGTATCTAGCCGGTAATGCAAATACTTCATTTATAATCCATGCTATATAGGCTTTTGTCCGTTGATTCTCAGATATTTCTGGAAAATGCTCGGATGCTTTTTTACTTATTTCCCAACATTCTTTGATTAATTTTACTCTATCCCAAGGTAAAGGTGATGAACTCATTCCATTGAGAGAATAAGCTGCTAAAGGATTTTCAATAAAATGAAATTTAAATCCGCTACTAAATAAACGCAAAGTCATCTCATAATCGGCTGCAATTTTGTATTGTAAGTCATATAGACCTGCTACAGTATAAGCCGATTTTTTGATGAAGCAGGATGGATGATTTAAGGTAAAGCGAATTGATAGTTTTTCTAATTTTCCTGGAATAAAAGTAGCAATATATTCACCTTGATAATAGTTCTCAATGGGTGAGTACAGTATATCTATCTCTGGATTTTTATCGAATTCTGATTCTACTATTTTGATTGCATTCTTAAGGTACCAATCATCGGAATTAATAACACCGATAATCTCTCCAGTAGCAAGATTAATTCCTTTGTTCATTGCATCGTAAGCACCGGAATCTGGTTCGGATATAAATATATTTATATAGTCAGCATATTTTTGGATTATTTTACAAGTATTGTCTGTAGAACCTCCATCAACTACGATATACTGCAAAGGATATATCTTTTGTTGATTAATAACGCTTAAAATAGTTTTTTCAATAGTTTTTTCAGAATTAAAGCTTGGTGTAACAATCGATATTTTAGGATGCATCCTTTTGAATTTTAGATTTTGGATTTTGGATTATGTCCTTATGGACACGCTCCGTTAGCGGAGCGAGGGGGTAGCCTTAGACAGAATTTTTGATTAAAAATTAGAAGTTAAGAGTTAAGAATTGATTGATAATTGTTAATTGGTCACTGTTCACTGCTTACTGTTCAACCGACATTGCTAAAACGCTGACGAAAAGGAGGGGAGTAAGTCCTTGGAGTCCGCTATGTAAGAATAAGCAAAAGAATAAGTAGGGAAAGATAAACTTATAATTCTGCGAAGTATAGTATCCACCTACTACTTTTAAAATAGCGCAAAAGTAAAATATTCCTAGGGGGATTCCGATATATGCAATTACCTCTAAAAACGAATTATGAATTAAGGAACCAACGCTTTTAAATGTTTCATCATATTTATCTGCATAACCTGTTAATGCTAAAGTCCAATCATCCTGATAAGATGTAACTAGAAAACGATTAGCCTCAAATCTAGCTAAATTCGATGTATCGTTAAATGAAAATAAACGGTTTCCACTTGTATTGTATGCATAACCTATTTGAACAAACTTTAAGAAAAATTCGCCAATTAAAAATCCAAACAGGTTTGATATTATAAAGAAAATCGAAAAATTGATTTGACTAACTATCTTAATAAATCTCTTTTCGCATAAACTAATCATTAAATAAAGTAGTAAGCTGATAAAATAATTTCTACTCAAGAAAAATATTGTGGAAACTGAAGCTAGTATAATACCTGGCTTAAATTTAGCTTTGCAACAAATAAAGAAAAACAATAGCATAAATAATCCAGATACGTTCGGGTCTCCATTACTTAAAGATACTCTCGCACTACCATCAAATTCAATTCTTCTGTATATTGACATTTGGTAGATTAAACTAATAGTACCCAGCCAGCATAATCCGATTAAATAGCTTCGTCTAATACGTATTTGCGGACAACCACTAAAACCTATTACCATTAAACAAATTGGTAAACTATACCGAAATAGATGATATGTGGAAAAATTAATAAAGGTAATAATAATAATTGAGCATACCAGTAAAATATCTATAATTAATAACTGAGTATTATAAAAAAAAAGTTGTATTAATAAAATTATTGAAAGTAAGGGTAAAAATATTTTAGCGTGAGGAAGTTCTTCGCTATATGGAAAGAGATACAATATTGATATTGCATAAAATATTAAAGTATAGAAAAAATAGTTAGTTTTTGGCTGTTGAATCGCGTTATTATTCACTTTATGCTCCAGCTAAATATTTAAATAATGGAGAATTAGGAATTAGGTTTTTGTAATTAAGCTTTTACGAAAATGCATAATATTAGCCATCAATTTTAAAATACTTAAGATAGCGAAACTACAAAAAAATTAGTTAATTACTTCATTAAAAAGTTGAGAATAACGTCGTGCTTGTAATTCTAAACTGAATTCTTGCTCTACTTTTTCACGAGCGCGATCGCAAATTTTTTGAGGGTCATCATTTGACAATATCCAATCAATTCCTTTAGCTAAACTTTCTACTTCAAAAGGTTGAGCTAAATAGCCGTTGGCTTGATGTTCAATCATATCAGGAATTCCTCCGATATTGAAAGCAACACATGGAGTACCACAAGCTAAAGCTTCCATTACGGTATTAGGTAAATTATCTTGAATTGAAGCAGTTACAAAAATATCCGCTGCTGCATAAATTAGCGATAAAGATATATCATCATGAAGATTCCCAATATAATGACATTTGAAATTGCTTTTATATTTTTTACTATTTTTTTCGCTTGGTTGTAAGGAACCAAAAGTTATTAATTCTACTTCATCCTTATAACTGCTTAAATTTTGTAACGATTTTTCAAGCAGGTATATACCTTTTCTTTTTGAACTACTTTTAGCAACACCAGATAAAATCAACTTTTTATCTACAGGAAGATTCAGCCATTTTCTAGCAATTTTTCTATCAATAGGTTTATATTTTTGGATATCAATTCCGTTAGGAATTACTTTAATAGGACAATTTTTGAATAGAGAACTTTCTCCTGCAACTTTAGCTAACCAACGACTGGGGGTCACAATTTTTAAATTAAGATTTTGCCATGCTTTAGCTTTACGTTTCCACACCCACTGTGATAAATCTCGTTCTTTCTGAGAGTCAAGTTGAACGCAATTTCCGCAGGACTTAGTATAGCGGTTACAACCCAAACTGTAATGACAACCCCCCGTAAATGCCCACATATCATGTAAAGTCCAAACTAGTGGTTGTTTCAATTTAGCAAGACTTTCAATTTTAAGATAACCACAAGTCCAGTGAATATTGATGATGTCTGGAATTATATCTGGAGACAGATGCTTTATTTTATAATTAATGAAATCCGGAAACCATTGTGGAGAGAAAGTTCCGTAATCATGTTTTGGATAAAATTTTAGTGGTAAATTATCCAACGTGGGACGCATTTGATTGAGTAACTTGTCTAATTTATTCGTATATGCAAAAACGTTAGGGTCGCTACTGGTTTTGTATTCAACTAGCATCCGCGATTTAATATTAATATCCTTGAGTCCATTGTGCAATCGAAATGCTGCTTTTGCTGCTCCACCGTTAATATCAAATGTACTCAGGATTAAAGGATTCATAATCAGTTATCAGTTATCAGTTGTTCATCGGTCGGATGTGGATTATCAATTGGGGGTAATATATAACTTCTAACTTCTAACTTCTAACTCTACTTCCAACTTCTAACTTTCTAGAACAAAAAGCATAACTATCGAATATTCCGAAGCGTCTATCTAAATAGTTAGAGAAATCCACTGTGGTTTCAAAGCCAATTTTTTTTAGGGTTTCAAAAATATCTATTCCAAATGTTCTGTATGCGAGGATTTTACCGCGAATTTTATCTCCATGGTATTCTGGGGATAACAAATGGATATCTTCTTTTCCAGAGGTGTCCACACGAATTAAAGTAGGTTTATCAAAAAAGCAGGGAATAGTAAAAATATGATATCCACCTGTTTTTAATACACGATATACTTCTCGAAAAGCTTTCTCACAATCCCTAATGTGTTCAAATACATCTTCTGTAATTACTACGTCAAACTTTTCCGAGGTAAAAGTCAATTCCTCTAAATTTTGACAAAATACTTTTTCACGGATTTCTGTTCCTACTTCAATATTTGGTATGTAGCTGGAACAATAATATGATGTATTGGGCTGCAAAAATTCAGAAAAAGCTTCGTTGACATCAGCATTATAGATATTTAATTTATCTAAATTATCTAAATGCTTATTGGATGAGATTTCTGCAAGAGACGAAATATTAGAAATAACTTTATTAATGAGTAATTTTGCTACGTGTCTTTTTCGCGATGAACTTTGACAAAAAGGACAGTACATATTATTCCGGACTGTAGCTGCATCAATGCAGATAAAAATAGTAGATTTACCACATATATTGCATTTTCCAACTTGATGATATCTTAAGTTTTTAATTGCAAGTGTAGCTGCTGTAATTACTTTCACTATTAACCTCGCTTTAAGCAAAAAACTTTAGATTAA